>NZ_BAAGWN010000010.1:0-170746 GCF_054780335.1 Curvibacter fontanus | reverse complement strand
CAGGCTGACGTTGCCGCGCTGCACGGGGAAGCAGTGTTCGATGCGTTTGAATTGCTCGGGTGTGATCTCCATGCCTGCAGTTTCGCATTCGATGACTCTCGACACAATTAGTGTTAACACGCCCTAGACGACGCTGCGGTGGCGCGCGATGCAGGTGTCGAACACCTCGTCGCCGCTGCGCTTCCACTAGTCGGGCTCGGAGAAGATCTCGACCTCGCTGTAGCCCGCATGGCCGGCCTGCTCGACCCAGCCGCGAATCTTGCGCAGCTCGATCACGCCGTCGCCCATCATGCCGCGGTCGCTCAGCAGATCGCACGTCCGGCGCGCGCGTACCCGAGCGATGCCGTCGTGCACCTCGGCGCGTGCGCGGCCCAGTTCCTTGTAGGTGGCCCGACCCGCCAGCGCCCCGGGCAGGGCGTCGGCCACGAGCACCAGGCAGGGTGCGTTGAGCGTCTTGGCCTCGTCGATGGCGCGTCGGTCGTCGTCGAGCGCGGCGCACAGGCCGGCGGCGTCGGCCGCCGGGAAGAAGCCGCCACGGCAATAGTCCGACAGCCGCATGCCTTGGGCGCGCAGCTGACGCGCCACCGCGGCCAGGCCGACGGCCGCGACCGGATCGCGCCAGGGGCTGATGGCGCGGATGCCGCGCTCCGCGCACTGGTCGATGATGCGCGACAGCGGCGCCTCGATGAAATCCACACCCCGCTTCTTGAGGCGCGCAGCCAGGGCTTCGAGTGCATCGGGTGTGCCGGTGGAGCAGTCGAGGATGTGCCGCACGCCGGGGACGGACAGCAGCCCGTCTGCGCCCTCCACCACGCCCGGCACGTCGTCGGTGTTGAAGACGGCCAGCACCATGCAGCCAGCCGCAGCAGCCACGTCGGCCAGCGTGGCGGCGGCCTGTACGCCCGGGGCGGCCAGGGCCTCACGCGCTTCGGCGCGCAGGTCGTAGCCGGCGACATGAAAGCCGGTGCCGGTGGCCATGAGGCGCTGCGCCAGCGTGCTGTCGAACGTACACGGATAATCGTCCCGGACAGCGACACCTCTCCAAGCGCCACACGGGAAAGATACATGAGCCAACAAGCAGCGGGACACCTGATCGTGCAATGCCTGATCGAGCAGGGCGTTAAGCATGCCTTCGGCGTGCCGGGTGAAAGTTTTCTGGCCGTGCTCGACGGCTTCCACGCCTACCGCGAGCAGATCCAGTTCGTCATCAACCGGCAGGAGGGCGGGGCCGCCTTCATGGCCGAGGCCCACGGCAAGCTCACGGGCCGCCCGGGTGTGTGTTTCGTCACCCGCGGGCCCGGCGCCACCAACGCCTCCATCGGCGTGCACACCGCCTTCCAGGATTCCACGCCCATGGTGCTCTTCGTCGGCGATGTGGCCAGCGACATGCGCGACCGCGAGGCTTTCCAGGAGGTCAATTACGAATCCTTCTTCGGCCCCAGCACCAAGGGCTTCGCCAAGCGCGTGGAGCGCATCGACGACGCGCGCCGCATCCCCGAGTACATCGCCCGGGCCTTCGCCACCGCCATGAACGGCCGCCCCGGCCCGGTGGTGCTGGTCCTGCCCGAGGACATGCTGGTGCAGATGGTGGATGTGGCTCCCCTGCCGCGCGTGGAGGCGGTGCAGGCCTGGAGCGATCCGGGTTCCCTGCGCAGCTTGCGCGAGATGTTGCTGGCCGCGCAGCGCCCCCTGGTGGTGGCCGGCGGCGGCGGCTGGACACCGCAGGCCGCGCAGGCCTTGCAGCGTTTTGCCGAGAACTGGAAGCTGCCCGTGAGCAACGCTTTCCGTTTCCAGGACACTTTTGACAACCAGCACCCGCAGTACGCGGGCGACATGGGCATCGCGCCCAACCCCCAGCTGGCCAAGCGTATCCAGGACAGCGACCTTATCCTCGCCATCGGCCCGCGCCTGGGCGAGATGACCACCGGCGGCTACACCCTGCTCGCGGTGCCCAGACCTAAGCAGAAGCTGGTGCACATCCACAGCAGCGCCGAGGAACTCAACCGCGTCTATCAGGCGGATCTGGCCATCCACGCCACCATGAATGCCGCCGCGCGTTCGCTGGAGGTGCTGACCGCACCGCCCAGCCTGCCCTGGGAAGCGTGGACCCAGGCCGCCAACGCCGACTACCTGGCGAACCTGCAGCCGCAGCCCCTGCCCGGTGAGATCGACATGCCGGCCATCGTGGCCCTGGTGCAGAAGCACCTGCCGGCCGACACGGCGGTGACCAACGGCGCGGGCAACTTTGCGAGCTGGGTGCACCGTTTCTGGCGCTACCGCGGCCTGGCCCATGGGGACAAGACCCAGCTGGCGCCGACCAGCGGCGCCATGGGCTACGGTGTGCCCGCCGGCATCGCCGTGGCCATCACCCAGGGGCGCATGGCCTTCACGATCGCCGGTGACGGAGATTTCCTCATGAACGGGCAGGAGCTGGCCACCGCCGTGCAGCATGGCGCCAAGACGCTCATCGTGCTGCTCAACAACGGCATGTACGGCACCATCCGCATGCACCAGGAGCGCGAGTTCCCGCAGCACGTCAGCGGCTCGCAGCTTCAGAACCCCGATTTCGTGGCCCTGGCGCGCGCCTATGGCTACGCCGGCACACGCGTCACGCGCACCGCCGAATTCGAGGCGGAACTGAAGGCCGCCGTGGCCCGCCCCGAGGGCACCTTGATCGAGATCATGCTGGACCCCGAGGTCATCACCACGCGCGGTACCCTGGGCGCCATCACGCAGGCGGCGCTGGCGCGGCGGAAGAAGTGAGCGCGGGGGTGGCCCGCGGCGCGTGCCGCGAGCGGGCATAAAAAAGCCGGCTTTGCAGCCGGCTTTTTCGTCAACGGGGTGAACCGTTTACTTGAGGTGCTTGCCGATCAGGGCGGCCATTTCGAACATCGAGACTTGCGCCTTGCCGAAGATGGCCTTCAGCTTGTCGTCAGCGTTGATGTTGCGCTTGTTGACCTTGTCTTGCAGGCCGTTCTTCTTGATGTAAGCCCACAGCTTGCTCACGACTTCCGTACGCGGCAGGCCGGCGGAACCCACCACGGCGGCCAGGGCCGGGCTGGGGGTCAGGGGCTTCATGAAGGCGGCGTTCGGGGTGCGCTTCTTGGCCGGAGCCTTTTTCTTCGCAGCCTTTTTGGCCGGAGCCTTCTTGGCAGCGGCCTTCTTCGCCGGAGCCTTCTTCGCAGCCGGCTTCTTGGCCGGGGCCTTCTTGGCAGCGGCCTTCTTCGCCGGAGCCTTCTTCGCTACCGCCTTTTTAGCGGGAGCCTTTTTCGCAGCGGCCTTCTTGGCCGGAGCTTTCTTGGCCGGAGCCTTCTTCTTTGCAGTTGCCATGATTGAATTCCTCTTCTAGAAGTTGATTAATCACCAGAGGGAACTGCTTCCTCTCTGGTATTGCGGATGCTATAGGAGAAAAAACGCAACTCCAAGCGAAAAGTGCGTTTTCTCCCTCTGGGATGTTGTTTTTTTCATCGCGATTTTCGGGCTGCTACGCTCTGCAAATCGCCTTTTTCCCTCTGGAGACGCCTTCCGGAGGGGCTCAACACATGCGGTGACGAGAGGAAACCCATGCACACGCAGACCTGCTGCCACCCCTGTTTCTCCTCTGGAGCGGCCGTTTTTCCGTCTGCGATTGCTCCAGCGCGCGCCGCTGTGACGGCCCTGCGGCGCTGCCGATGCGCTGCGATGGCGGCTCGGTGTGCGCCTGCCGCAGCCTGCGCCGTCGCCTGAAAAAGCCCGGCGCTTTATCGCCCCCAGGAGCCCGCGAAGGACGCCACCCCATGCCTGAGCAGCCCGGACTTCATGTCTTCGTCTATGGCACGCTGCGCCGCGGCGAGGCCAACGACATCAACCGCCTGACGCCGGCGCCGCGTTACCTGGGGCAGGCTCGCATCCGCGGCGCGCTTTACGACCTGGGGCCCTATCCCGGTGTGGTCCTGGGTGGCGAGGCCTGGGTGCGGGGTGAGGTCTACGCCATCACCCCCGAACTCGAGAGCGAGCTCGATCGCATCGAAGAGGTGGCGCCGGTGCCCAGTGGTGAATATGCGCGCCGTCATGTTGACGTCGAGGTCGATGGCCAGCCGCTGCTCTGCCTGGTCTACGAAATCGATGCGCGGCGTGTGCAGGGCAGGCCGCGCATCGTCACGGGCGATTGGTTGCGGCGCCGCTGAGCCCGTTTCATGCACCGTTTGGCGTGGCCCGGTGCGAAGCCTTGAAGCACCAGGCTGCGCGCATTTCAAAACAGCCCACTCTTGTTTCATGATTTGAAATTCAATGCTGATGCATCGCAGCAAAATTTCTCAATACGAGATACTTAATTTCATATTGCGAATATAAAAATGCAAGTCATTGATTTTCAATGAAATTAAATATGTCTTCTATAAGACACAAGAGATTTTAAAAGTCTTATACAAGACTTAAAGTAGAGCCATCGATCCAGGCCGCACCGCAGCGACGGGACCGACCGGTTTCATCCACCAAGCTCTAGGAGTTACACCATGCCGCAGACCCTGACCGAACAGCTCAGCCGTGAGCAACAAATCGCCGCCCTGGAAAAAGACTGGGCCACCAACCCCCGCTGGAAGGGCGTCGAGCGCGGCTACAGCGCGGCCGACGTGGTGCGCCTGCGCGGCTCCTTCCCCATCGAGCACACCATCGCCCGACGTACTTCCGAGAAGCTGTGGGACATGCTGCACAGCGAGCCCTACGTCAACTGTCTGGGCGCGCTGACCGGTGGTCAGGCCATGCAGCAGGTCAAGGCCGGCGTGAAGGCCATCTACCTGTCGGGCTGGCAGGTCGCCGCCGACAACAACACCTACTCGTCCATGTACCCGGACCAGTCCCTGTACCCGGTGGACTCGGTGCCCAAGGTCGTCGAGACCATCAACAACACCTTCCGCCGTGCTGACGAGATCCAGCACGCCAAGGGCATCGACGCCGGCCACAAGGACCACATCGACTACTTCGCCCCCATCGTGGCCGATGCCGAAGCCGGTTTCGGCGGCGTGCTCAACGCCTTCGAGCTGATGAAGGCCATGATCCGCGCCGGCGCCGGTGGCGTGCATTGGGAAGACCAGCTGGCTTCCGTCAAGAAGTGCGGCCACATGGGCGGCAAGGTGCTGCTGCCCACCCGCGAGTCCTGCCAGAAACTGATCGCCGCACGCATGGCCGCCGACGTGATGGGCGTGCCCACCCTGGTGATCGCCCGTACCGACGCCGAAGCCGCCGACCTGCTGACCTCCGACTACGACGAGATCGACAAGCCCTTCCTGACCGGTGAGCGCACCGCCGAAGGTTTCTACAAGACCCGCAAGGGCCTGGACCAGGCCGTCGCCCGCGCCAACGCCTACGCCCGTTACGCCGACCTGGTGTGGTGCGAGACCGGCACGCCCGACCTGGACTTCGCCAAGAAGTTCGCCGACGCCGTGCACAAGGTGCACCCGGGCAAGATGCTGGCCTACAACTGCTCGCCTTCCTTCAACTGGAAGAAGAACCTGGACGACGCCACCATCGCCAAGTTCCAGCGCGAGCTTGGTGCCATGGGCTACAAGTACCAGTTCATCACGCTGGCCGGCATCCACAGCATGTGGTTCAACATGTTCGATCTCTCGCAGGACTACGTGAAGCGCGGCATGAGCGCCTACGTGGAGCGCGTGCAGGAACCCGAATTCGCCGCCCGCGACCGTGGCTACACCTTCGTGTCCCACCAGCAGGAAGTCGGCACCGGCTACTTCGACGACGTCACCACCGTCATCCAGGGTGGCAAGTCCAGCGTCACCGCGCTGACCGGCTCCACGGAAGAAGAGCAGTTCCACTAAGCATCTGACACCCAGCCACGGGGCTGACGCGCCTGCCTGATACGCGGGTCCGTCAGCCCCGTGCAATTTCCGGGACGATTTTGATTATTTTTAAAAATGTTGTCATTCAATAAAATTAATAAAAAGTTTTATTCAATGACAACATAAGAATTGAATTTACCTTATTAGTAGCTGTTTATATATTTGTGCCATACCAAGCCGGTTGCCCCGCTCCCCAGTCGAGCATCCAGCGCTGAAACGATTTCTAAAACTACGGACCCGCAAGGGCATCAATCATCATGAGCAAGAAATACAACATCCTGATCCTGGGCGCCTCTTATGGCTCCCTGCTCGCCAGCAAGCTGCTCATGGCGGGTCACTCGGTCAGCCTGGTGTGCCGCCGCGACACCGCCAACCTGATCAACAGCGAGGGCACCCGCGTGCGCATGCCGGTCAAGGGCCGCGAGGGCCTGGTCGAGATCGACTCGCGCCAGCTGCCCGGCAAGCTCACCGCCGTCATCCCCACCGACGTGAAGCCCGAGCAATACGACCTGGTCTGCCTGGCCATGCAGGAGCCGCAGTACAGCGCCAGCGGCGTGCGTGAGCTGATGAAGGCCATCGCACTGGCCAAGGTGCCCTGCATGTCCATCATGAACATGCCGCCGCTGCCCTACCTGGCCCGCATCCCCGGCCTGGACGCCAGCGCCCTGCGTGCCTGCTTCCATGACGCCAGCGTCTGGGAGCACTTCGAACCCGGCCTCATGACCCTGTGCAGCCCTGATCCGCAAGCCTTCCGTCCGCCGGAAGAGCAGCCCAACGTGCTGCAGGTCGGCCTGCCCACCAACTTCAAGGTGGCCGCCTTCGACAACCCCGCGCACACCGCCATGCTCGAGCAGATGGAGGCCGACATCATCGCCGCCCGCCTCACGGTCAACGGCGAGGCGCTGGACCTGCCGGTCAAGCTCAAGGTGCATGACTCCATCTTCGTGCCGCTGGCCAAGTGGGCCATGTTGCTCACCGGCAACTACCGCTGCGTGCAGGCCGACGGCATGCGCGCCATCAAGGACGCCGTGCACGGCAACCTGGAGCAGTCGCGCCAGGTGTACGAGTGGGTGGTGGACCTGTGTGTGCAGCTGGGTGCTTCCCGCGACGACATGGTGCCTTTCGAGAAATACGCCGCCGCCGGCCAGGGCCTGCTCAAGCCGTCCTCGGGTGCCCGCGCCCTAGCGGCCGGTGCCACCGACATCGAGCGCATCGATCTGCTGGTCAAGCTGGTGGCCGAGCAGAAGGACCTGTGCAACGAGTCGGTCAGCGAGACCGTCAAGGTGGTCAACGGCTGGCTGGACCGCAACCGCAAGGCGGCCGCCGCAAAAAAAGCGGCTGAGGTGGTCACCGCCTGAGCGGCGGGGCCGCCTCGGCCTCTGCTTCCCGACTGTCACGCAACGCCAGGGGCTCGCTCCCTGGCGTTGCCGTTTGAGGCCTCGGTTAGAATGAGGGCTGTGGACCCAGCGTCCGTTCACAAGAGCGAGAAAGGCACCCTGGTTATGACACCGCGAACTACCACCGCCAGCGAGAAACGCCACAGGGGTTGCTAGTCCGCGCGCCCCCGGGCGCAGGTGCCGTCACATTCAAAACAAGGCGCGGTCACTACCGCGCCTTTTTCATTTTCTGCGAGTGAGAGATATGGTTCAGATCACGCTACCCGACGGTTCCAAACGCGACTTCCCCGGCCCGGTCACCGTGGCCGAAGTAGCTGCCTCCATCGGCGCCGGCCTGGCCAAGGCCGCGTTGGCCGGTAAGGTCCCCGCCGAAGGTGGTTCAGGCTTCAAGGTCGTCGACACCAGCTACCAGATCACCGCCGACAGCCCGCTGTCCATCGTCACCGCCAAGGACGCCGATGGCCTGGAGGTCATCCGTCATTCCACGGCCCACCTGCTCGCCTACGCCGTCAAGGAGATCTTCCCCGACGCGCAGGTCACCATCGGCCCGGTCATCGAACACGGCTTCTATTACGACTTCTCCTACAAGCGCCCCTTCACGCCCGAAGACCTGGTCGCCATCGAGAAGAAAATGGCCGAACTCGCCGCCAAGGACGAGCCCGTGGTGCGCCGCGTGCTGCCGCGCGACGAGGCCGTGGCCTGGTTCAAGAGCCTGGGCGAGCACTACAAGGCCGAGATCATCGCCAGCATCCCGGCCAATGAAGACGTCAGCCTCTACCGCGAAGGCAAGTTCGAAGACCTGTGCCGCGGCCCCCACGTGCCCAGCACCGGCAAGCTCAAGCACTTCAAGCTCATGAAGGTGGCCGGTGCCTACTGGCGCGGCGACCACCGCAACGAGATGCTGCAACGTGTCTACGGCACGGCCTGGGCCAGCAAGGAAGAGCTGCAGCAGTATCTGACCATGCTCGAAGAGGCCGAGAAACGCGACCACCGCAGATTAGGCCGCGAGCTCGACCTGTTCCACCTGGACGAGCATTCCCCCGGCACCGTGTTCTGGCACCCCAAGGGCTGGTCCATCTGGCAGGAGGTGGAGCAGTACATGCGCCGCGTCTACCGCGACAACGGCTACCAGGAGGTCAAGGGCCCGCAGATCCTGGACAAGGCCCTGTGGGAAAAGACCGGCCACTGGGACAAGTACCGCGAGAACATGTTCACCACCGAGAGTGAAAAGCGCGACTACGCCCTCAAGCCCATGAACTGCCCGGGCCACATCCTGATCTACAAACAGGGCATCAAGAGCTACCGCGAACTGCCCCTGCGCTACGGCGAATTTGGTGCCTGCCACCGCAACGAGCCCACGGGCGGCCTGCACGGCATCATGCGCGTGCGCGGCTTCACCCAGGACGACGGCCACATCTTCTGTACAGAAGACATGATCCAGGCCGAGGTCAAGGCCTTCACCAAGTTGCTGCAGAAGGTCTACGCGGACTTCGGCTTCAAGGACATCATCTACAAGCTGTCCACGCGCCCGGAAAATCGCATCGGCACCGAAGAGAGCTGGGACCGCGCCGAAGCCGCTCTGGCCGCGGGCCTGAAGGCTTCAGGCTGCGATTTCGACTACCTGCCGGGCGAGGGCGCCTTCTACGGCCCCAAGATCGAATACACCCTCAAGGACGCCCTGGGTCGCCCCTGGCAGTGCGGCACCATCCAGGTGGACCCGAACCTGCCCGAACGCCTGGACGCCGAGTTTGTGGGGGAGGACGGCGCCCGCCACCGCCCCATCATGCTGCACCGGGCCATCGTGGGCAGCCTGGAGCGTTTCATCGGGATTTTGATCGAGCAATACGCTGGCGCGCTGCCCACCTGGCTGGCCCCGGTGCAGGTTTCGGTGCTCAATATCACCGACGCCCAGGCCGATTACTGCCAGGAAATCACCCAAAAACTCAAGAAATCTTTGCCAAATCAAGAACTTAGGGTGGTCACGGACCTGCGCAACGAGAAAATTACGTATAAAATACGCGAGCATTCGATGCAAAAGCTGCCCTACATCCTCGTCGCAGGCGACAAGGAGAAAGCAGCAGGCGCCGTCGCAGTGCGTGCCCGGGGTAACAAAGACCTCGGTGTGATGTCCCTCGAAGCCTTTGTGCAACTCATCGCGGACGACATCGCTCACAAGTCAGTCGAACCGGCCCCCGCAGGGCAGTGAGTCAGGCTTTTGGTGCGTACAGTGGCGGCTGACAGCCGTGCCGGGGCGGCAAAGTTTTAAGGAATTGAACCATCGCTACTGAATTTCGTGATCGTCGCCAGCGCGAAGAGCGCAAGCACCGCCTGAACCGTGAAATCATGGCCCCTGAGGTCCGGATTTCCGGCCCCGAGAATGAGCCCATGGGGGTGGTGAGCCTGACGGAGGCCCTGCGTTTGGCAGGCGAGATGGATGTGGACCTGATCGAAACAGTGGCCACTGCAAACCCTCCCGTCTGCCGCCTGATGGACTACGGCAAGTTCAAGTTCCAGGAGCAGAAGAAGGCCGCCGAGGCGAAATCGAAGCAGAAGGTCATCGAGGTCAAGGAAATCAAGTTCCGGCCCGGTACCGACGATGGGGACTACAACATCAAGTTGCGCAACATCAAGCGCTTCTTGGAAGAGGGTGACAAGTGCAAGATTACCTTGCGCTTCCGTGGTCGCGAGATCACGCACCAGGAGATCGGCATGGCCATGCTGGACCGCATGCGCGCCGATCTGGCGGATCTGATCGTGGTCGAGCAGTTCCCCAAGCTGGAAGGCCGGCAGATGATCATGATGATCGCGCCGGGCAAGAAAAAGGCCGGCGCCGCTTCTGCGGCAGCCAAGCCTGCCGCAGAAGCGGCGCAAGGTTGAGTTTTTTCCTGCGGGTTGCAGAACCGGCAGGAAATGCCGGGAAGGCGAAAGCTTTCCCGAAACGCCGCGGGGTGAAACCCGCATCGAGGGCGGCGGGGTCAAACCCGCCGCTGAGGTGGTCGGTGTCAAAGCCGGTTGCCCAGCAAGTGGGGGGTGTCACAACTCGCCACTTAACAAGTGGCTCGGGGCCTACAAGGCTGGAAAAGGTTTCCAGACGCCTCACGAGCACAAGGTAATAGGAGCATTTACATGCCCAAGATGAAGACCAAGAGCGCAGCGAAGAAACGCTTCCGCGTTCGTCCCGGTGGCACCGTCAAGCGCGGCCAAGCCTTCAAGCGTCACATCCTGACCAAGAAGACCACCAAGAACAAACGCCACCTGCGGGGCTCCACCGCTGTGCATGCGACCAATATGGGTCACATGGCGCAGATGCTGCCCGGCCAAGGCATTTAATCAACGACGAACAAGGAGTAATCACATGCCTCGCGTCAAACGTGGTGTAACGGCTCGCGCCCGCCATAAAAAAGTTCTCGCCCTTGCCAAGGGCTTCCGCGGTCGCCGCGGTAATGTCTTCCGCATCGCCAAAGAAGCGGTGATGAAGGCCGGGCAATATGCCTACCGTGACCGCCGTACCAAGAAGCGTGTCTTCCGTCAGCTGTGGATTGCCCGTATCAACGCGGCAGCCCGTCAGTGCGGCATGACCTACAGCCAGTTCGCCAACGGCCTGAAGAAGGCCCAGATCGAGATCGATCGCAAGGTGCTGGCTGACATCGCCGTGCACGACATGACGGCTTTTGCCGGCATCGTGGAGAAGGTCAAGGCCAAGCTGGCTGCTTGATCTTCACGCCAGAGGTGCTATTTTTTCGATAGCGCCTCGCGCACAAGAAAAAAGGGCTAGAGCTTTAAAAGAGCTTTAGCCCTTTGTCATTTTGAAAGCGATCAGGAGATGGGGTGGGCGGTGCCGACCCTGATGTCCTGATCTCTTTGCATAAGCGGATGTGAACATGAACGAGTTGGACGCCATCGTCGCCAGCGCACAGAGCGCCTTTGCCCAGGCCGTCACCCCGGCCGACCTGGAAAACGCCAAGGCGCGTTTCCTGGGCAAGACCGGCAGCATCACCGAGCTGATGAAGGGCATGGCTGCCCTCAGCGTGGAAGAGAAGAAGAGCCGCGGTGCCGCCATCAACGTGGCCAAGCAGGCCGTCGAGGCCGCGCTCAATGCCCGCCGCCAGGCCCTGGCCGATGCCGAGCTGAACAAGCAATTGCAGGCCGAGGCGCTCGATGTGTCTCTGCCCGGCCGCGCGCGTGGCGCCGGAGGCCTGCACCCCGTGAGCCTGACCATGGAACGCATCGAGGCCATCTTCGGCTCCATGGGTTTCGAAGTGGCCCAGGGCCCCGAGATCGAGGCCGATTGGTACAACTTCACCGCGCTCAATACGCCCGAAGACCATCCCGCGCGTTCCATGCACGACACCTTCTACGTAGAAGGCGGCAGCGCCAAGGCGCCCAATCTGCTGCGCACGCACACCAGCCCCGTGCAGGTGCGTCACGCCCTGCAGCACGTGGCCGCGTACAAGGCCAGGATGGACAAAGGCGTGAGCCCCGCCGGGCCGTCCCAAGGGGCGAAGGCCCCCTCGGGGGGCAGCGACCCACGCGCAGCGGGGGAGCGTGGGGGCCTTGATGTCATGCCCGAGATTCGTGTCATCGCCCCGGGCCGTACGTATCGAGTCGACAGCGACGCCACCCACTCGCCCATGTTCCACCAGTGCGAAGGCCTGTGGATCGGCGAGAACGTGAGCTTCAAGGACCTCAAGTACCTCTTCACCGAGTTCTGCCGCACCTTCTTCGAGAGCGACGACCTGGTGCTGCGCTTCCGCCCCAGCTTCTTCCCCTTCACCGAGCCCAGCGCCGAAATCGACATTCAGTTTCAGAGCGGCCCGCTGGCCGGCCGCTGGCTGGAGGTGGCCGGCTCCGGCCAGGTGCACCCGAACGTGGTGCGCAATATGGGCCTGGACCCCGAGAAGTACATCGGCTTCGCCTTCGGCATGGGCATGGACCGCTTCACCATGCTGCGCTACGGCGTCAACGACCTGCGCCTGTTCTTTGACGGCGACCTGCGTTTCCTCTCGCAATTCCGATGATCAGCCACACCCCTGAGTCGCGCCTAGGGGCGCGTCACCCCCTCAAGGGGGCAACACCAGCGGCCCGGCAAAGCCGGTTCCGCGGTGTTTCGCGCAGGGGCACCCAAACGCACTAACGAATCACGCTGAGAATCTTCTATGCAATTCCCCGAGTCCTGGCTGCGCGAATTCTGCAACCCGCCGCTCTCCACCCAGCAACTGGCCGACACGCTCACCATGGCCGGCCTGGAGGTGGAAGAGCTGCGCCCCGTGGCCCCGCCCTTCACCCAGATCGTTGTCGGTGAAATCAAAGAGGCCGTGCAACACCCCAACGCCGACCGCCTGCGCGTGTGCCAGGTGGACGTGGGGCGGGGCAGTCTGCTGAACATCGTCTGCGGCGCGCCCAATGCGCGCGTGGGCATCAAGGTGCCCTGTGCGCTCGTTGGCGCTGAGCTGCCGTCCGGTGAGGACGGCAAACCTTTCCTCATCAAGCTGGGCAAGCTGCGTGGCGTCGAAAGCCAGGGCATGCTGTGCTCGGCCCGCGAACTCAAGTTGTCCGAAGACCACGGTGGTCTGCTGGAGCTGGCAGCCGATGCGCCCATCGGCCAAGACATCCGCCAGGTGCTCAAGCTGGACGACACGCTCTTCACCCTGAAATTAACGCCGAATCTCGCGCACTGTCTGTCCGTCTACGGCGTGGCGCGTGAAGTGGCCGCGCTGACCGGCGCGCCGCTCAAGACCCCGGCCATCGCCCCTGTGGCGGCCAGGCTGGCCGACAAGCAGCCCGTCAAGGTCAGCGCGCCCGATCTCTGTGGCCGCTTCTCCGGCCGCATCGTCCGCAACGTCAACACCAAGGCTGCCACCCCCCAGTGGATGGTGGACCGCCTGGCCCGTTGCGGCCAGCGCAGCGTGACCGCGCTGGTGGACATCTCCAATTACGTGATGTTCGAGTACGGCCGTCCCTCGCACATCTTCGACCTGGACAAGATCCACGGCACGCTGGACGTGCGCTGGGGCAAGCCGGGTGAACAGCTCAAGCTGCTCAACGGCAACACCGTCACCGTCGATGCCGAAGTGGGCGTGATCGCCGACGATCAGCAGGTCGAGTCCCTGGCCGGCATCATGGGCGGCGACGCCACCGCCGTGTCCGACGACACCCAGCACGTCTACGTCGAAGCCGCCTTCTGGTGGCCGCGTGCGATTGCCGGCCGTTCGCGTCGCTACAACTTCGCCACCGACGCCGGCCACCGTTTCGAGCGCGGCGTGGACCCGCAGCTCACCGTGGAGCACATCGAGCGCATCACCCGGCTCATCGTGGACATCTGCGGCACACCCACCACCGCCTGCGGCCCCATCGACGACCAGCAAGTCAAGATGCCGGTGGCCCAGCCTGTCACCCTGCGTGTGGCGCGCGCGGCCAAGATCATCGGCATGCCGCTGACCCAATCGCAGTGCGCCGACGCGCTCAAACGCCTTGGTCTGCCGCTGACCGAAGGGCAGGGGGCCATCGCAGTGATGCCCCCGCTGTACCGCTTCGACCTGCAGATCGAGGAAGACCTCATCGAGGAAGTGGCGCGCCTGGTGGGCTACGACCACCTGCCCCACACCCCGCCGCTGGCACCCGTGGTGCCCAAGAGCCGCCTGGAGGCCCAGCGCAGCCCCTTTGCCGTGCGCCGCCAGCTGGCCGCGCTGGGCTACCAGGAAACCATCAACTACAGCTTTGTGGACGAACGCTGGGAGCAGGAGCTGGCCGGCAACCCCAGCCCCATCAAGCTCATGAACCCCATCGCCAGCCAGATGGGTGTGATGCGCTCCACGCTGCTGGGCTCGCTGCTGCAGGTGCTCAAGTTCAACCTGGACCGCAAGGCCGAGCGCGTGCGCGTGTTCGAACTGGGCCGCGTCTTCCTGCGAGATGCCAGCGTAGCCGACAGCCACACCAGCGTGGCCGGCTTCGCTCAGCCCATGCGTGTGGCCGGCCTGGCCGCAGGCGGCGTGGACAGCCTGCAGTGGGCCACCAAGGAACGCGCCGTGGACTTCTTTGATGTCAAGGCCGATGTGGAAACCCTGCTGGCCCCGCGCCAGCCCGTCTTTGAAGCCGCCGAACACCCAGCCATGCACCCGGGCCGCTGCGCCCGCGTGCTGCTGGACGGCGAAGCCATCGGTTTCGTGGGCGAGCTGCATCCGCGCTGGCGCCAGGGCTACGAGCTGGCCCAGACTCCCGTGCTGTTCGAGCTGGAACTCGACGCCGTGCTGGCGCGCGAGACGCCGACCCTGCGTGCCATGAGCAAGTTCCAGGCGGTGGAGCGCGACCTGGCCGTCATCGTGGCCGAGAGCGTGAGCCACGCCGCGCTGATGCAAGCCATCTGGGCCGCGCCCACGGCCGGCCTGCTGCGCCATGCGATACTCTTCGACGTCTACCGCGCCAAGCCGGGGGCAGCCTCGGCCGGCCTGGCCGAGGGCGAGAAAAGCCTGGCGGTGCGCCTCACGCTCAACAGCGACGAAGCCACCCTGACCGAAGAACAGATCGAAGCCAGTGTGCAAGCCGTGCTGGCCACGCTGCAAAAGCAAGTGAGCGCGCGGCTGCGGGCCTGAGCCGGACCAGCAAGAACAACACGAGACGGGCAAGCATGGAAATCACGGTCGAAAGTCTGGAAACCCCCGCGCTGACCAAGGCGCAGCTGGCCGAACTGCTGTTTGAGCAGATCGGGCTGAACAAGCGCGAGTCCAAGGACATGATCGACGCCTTCTTCGACCTGATCGCCGACAGCCTGGTCAACGGCAACGACGTCAAGATCTCGGGCTTCGGCAACTTCCAGATCCGCACCAAGGCCCCGCGCCCCGGCCGCAACCCGCGCACCGGCGAGGCCATCCCGATCGAAGCGCGCCGTGTGGTCACCTTCCACGCCAGCCACAAGCTCAAGGAACAGATCCAGGAGGAGGGCGGTCGCCCGGCTTCCCGTATCGCCGCCTGATTTCCCACGCCCGGCCCCGCTGCGGGCTGGTGCTTCCTCACCCCCCATCCAAGCCGCTTTGACGGCCATTCGGCCCCATTTCGGGATCCGGCCTGTGGCTGCCCGTCACCCCGGTCCCCGGAAAAACCCGGCTTTTTCAGATTCCGTGCAAACAGGCTTTGCATCCGCCCCTGACTTAGAGTAACCTAGAAGCTTTCTCTTGTATCACATTGATTTCAATGGAGAATGCGCTCCCCCCCATCCCTGCCAAACGCTACTTCACCATCGGTGAGGTCGGCGACCTGTGTGGCGTCAAGCCTCACGTGCTACGGTATTGGGAGCAGGAGTTCACCCAGCTGCGACCCATGAAGCGGCGCGGCAACCGCCGCTACTACCAGCACCACGAGGTGCTCATGATCCGCCGCATCCGTGACCTGCTCTACGACCAGGGTTTCACCATCAGCGGCGCGCGCAACAAGATGCAAGAGCTGCTGTCCGCCGAACGCGACAAGAAACGCGCCGGCGAAGTCATGCTCGACGGGGTGGAAGTGCTGGAGATGAACGAACCGTCCGACCTGGACGAGTTCAGCGAGAGCCAGCTGGTGGAAGACGATCTGCCCGCCGCCGTCGACAAGCTGCACCTGGTCAAACGCGAACTCACCGAAATCCGCGACCTGCTCGCCGGCAGCTTCTGAGTCCGAGCCCCAGGAAGGGGCCAAATCTGCAGGTATAATTCAAGGCTCGATCGGTGTGTGGCGCAGCCTGGTAGCGCACTTGCATGGGGTGCAAGGGGTCGAAGGTTCGAATCCTTTCACACCGACCAATCGACAAATATGAACGCCGCTAGCGGAAACGCTGGCGGCGTTTTCATTTGGATCGAAGACTCGCTCCTGGACGGTAGTCGATTCAGTCCGGATGTTCCACCTGCAAGGTCCACGCCGTCTTCAACCAAGCCTGCACTTCATCCATCAGCAGATGGGCTGACTGCGGGTAACGCTGCACCCAGTCCGCACGGCAACTCAGTTGCACTTCACGCTCCCCGTCCCACGCCAGACGCAACCCTTGCAGGTCTGGATCACGCCGCGCGTGGCAGAGGATGACGGCCAGGCGCAGGGCCATGAGTTGCAGGGTGAAGGCCTCGTCGTCGAGTTGCAGGTCGAGCTTGCGCAGCTTGCCGCGGTGGCCCAGCACGAGCTGGCCCAGGCGGTGCAGCTCGTTCATGGTGAAGCCGGCGGCGTCGGCGTTGTCGAGGATATAGGCGCCGTGCTTGTGGTAGTCGCTGTGCGAGATGGCGCTGCCGATCTCGTGTAACTGTGCGGCCCAGCCCAGTTTGCGCAGGGCGCGTTCGAGTTCCTCGGTTTCGTCCTGGCCGGCCAGTTGGCGCAGCAGGTGGTGCGCGACCTGGCTCACGCGCCGGGCCTGCGCCGGGTCGGCGTTGAAGTTGCGGGCCAGGCGCAGCACGCTGGTGCTGCGCTGGTCGCTCTGTTCGTGTTCGCGGTCCAGCAGGTCGTAGAGCGCGCCGTGGCGCAGTGCGCCCTGGGCCACGTGCATCTCCTCGATGCCCAGCAGGCTGAAGAGGGCGCGCAGCACGCTGACACCGCCGCCGATGACGGCGCGCCGGTCGTCCTTCATGCCCTCAATGCGCAGGCGGTCGGCGCTGCCGGCCTTGAGCAGGTGGTCCAGCATCCAGTCCAGGCCCTCCTGCGTGATCAGGCCTTCGGCCCAGCCGGCAGCCTGCAGCACGTCGCCGACGGCGCCCACCGTGCCCGAGGAGCCGTAGGCCAGGTCCCAGTCGTCCTGCCGGCAGCTGTTGAGGGCTTCGTCCAGCACGGCCTGGGCGGCGACTTCGGCGGTCTCGAAGGCCTCGGCGGTGAAGTTGCCTTCGGGGAAATAACGCATGGACCAGGCCACGCTGCCCACGCGGTAGGAGTCCATGAAACGCGGGCGGTAGCCCTGGCCCAGGATGAGTTCGGTGGAGCGCCCGCCGATGTCCACCACCAGGCGGCGCTCGTCGGACTGAGGCAGCAGGTGGGTCACGCCCTGGTAGATCAGGCGCGCTTCCTCGCGGCCCGAGATCACGTCGATGGGAAAGCCCAGGATCTTCTGCGCACGTTCCAGGAAGACTTCACGGTTGCGGGCTTCGCGCAGGGTCTGGGTAGCGACGGCGCGCACCTGGCTTTTCCGGAACCCGGCCAGGCGCTCGGCGAAACGGCCCAGGCAGTCCCAGCCGCGCTGCATGGCGTCGATGGTGAGGTTGCGTTCGGCGTCCAGGCCGTTGCCCTGGCGCACGGTTTCCTTGAGGTACTCGCGGCGCTTGAGCAGACCGTGGTCCAGCTGGGCGATCTCGAGGCGAAAGCTGTTGGAGCCCAGGTCGATGGCGGCGAGGTCGGTGCCGTTTTTCATGTGTGCGTCTGAAGCTGAGTCGAGGTCATGGTACCCGGCTCCATAACTTGTGAAGAAATCGTAGCGAGCGGCCCGAGCGCGGCGGCCGAAGCCAACACCGCCCGACGCGGCAATCGGGCTGCGCAGCAGATGTCTTCACAAGTTCTCAGCCGAGGATGCGGCCATCGGCCGCCAGCATGCTCTGGGTCACGTAGGCGCTGGCGCGCCGCTGCGACTGGAAGCTGATGCGGAATCCACCCAGGTCGAGTGCGCTGCGTTTCTGGAAGGCCTGCAGCACCTGGGGACGCGTGACGGTCGGCTCCAGCGTCTGCAGCACGTCCTGGGCGTAACGCGCAGCGATGTAGCCGGCCAGACTTTGGGGCGTGGGCGGCTCGTCGAAGAGGCGTGCCAGCGTTTCCCGGTAGCTGCGCACGACGGGCAGGCCGGCCGTGACCATGGGCACGACCTGGGTGGCCACCACGGCCGTGCTGCGGGACTGGCCCAGCTGGTTCAGGGTCTGCAGGTTGACGTCGGCCAAGCCGATGACGTAACGCTGGCGGTCCTGCTTTTCCAGGCCCAGGGTGAACTGCGCGAGCTCGGGCGTGCCGCCGACGAAGAGCAGGATGGGCGGGGTCTGGGGGGTGAGCTGCTGGCCCAGCTGCTGCAGGGTGCCCGTGAGCGTGTAGGGGACGAGCTGTATCTTCAGATGGCCGGCCACGCGCTGCACCTCGGCCTGGTACAGATGCTGCTCCTGCGCCGAGGCGTAGACCACGCCGAGCGCGGGCACGCCGACCACCGAGAGCGACTTGAGCGCGTGGCTGATCTGCTCCTGGCGCGAGGCGAAGATGGGGAAGGTGCGTTCAGTGCCGGCTTGGGCATCGTCGTGCAGCCATGGTGCGACGTGCGCGATCTCCAGCGGGTCCTGGCGCAGCAGGCCGACCAGCAGGGAGGCGATGCGGTCGCCGGCGGTGCCGCACAGTGCTACGCACTGGGGCAGGGCACGCACGGTTTCCAGCGCCTGGCGCAGGCTGGGCAGGCTGCCGTCGACCTCCAGCACGGTGTGTTGCACCGGGCGGCTGCGCAGGCCGCCCCGGGCATTGAAGTCCTGCCAGGCCGCCCGCGAGCCGATCAGGAAGTCGCGCGAGACATCGAGCTGGCCGGGCGAGACATCGACGATCTGCACAATCTCCGGGCCCCGCAGGGTGGGGGCCGGTTTCAGGGGCTGGGCGCGGACGGGCTGGCTCGACAGCAAAGCGCTGGCGCCGACGCCCAGCAGCAGTTGGCGGCGTTGCAAAGAAGCGGGAAAAGGCATGTGCGGGAGATCTTTGGACGAAACAAGGAACGTCTCAGCTTAGACAGGGTGCATGACGATTTCATGAAATGAGTCGGTCTTTTTCGTGACAGAATTGCGACAGGCAATCCGCCCGGCCCCTCATCGGATGTCATATTGCTGACACAAAATCTTCTTAAAGTTTGCCCATCTCCAACCAACCCTTAAGGAGCTTTCGATGATGACAACTTTCAAGCGAACCCTGATGAGCCTGACGGCCACCGCCCTGCTGGGCGCCGCCGGCCTGGCCGGCGCGCAGGATGTGACTGGCGCCGGCGCCAGTTTCCCGGCCCCCGTCTACGCGAAGTGGGCGTCTGAGTACAACAAGGCGACCGGCATCAAGGTCAACTACCAGTCGGTGGGTTCGGGCGCCGGCATCAAGCAGATCGATGCCAAGACCGTGGATTTCGGTGCTTCCGACATGCCGCTGAAGGATGCGGAACTGGCCAGCAAGGGCCAGCTGCAATTCCCCACCGTGATGGGCGGTATCGTGGCCGTCGTGAACGTGAAGGGCATCGAGCCGGGTCAGATGAAGCTGACCGGCCCCGTGCTGGCCGACATCTATCTGGGCAAGATCACCAAGTGGAATGATGCCGCCATCAAGGCCCTGAACCCCGGCCTGAACCTGCCGGATGCCGCCATTGCACCGGTGCGCCGCGCTGACGGCTCCGGCACCACCTTCGGTTTCACCAACTACCTGAGCAAGGTCAGCACCGACTGGAAGGACAAGGTCGGTGAAGGCACCGCCGTGAACTGGCCGGTGGGTGCGGGCGGCAAGGGCAACGAAGGCGTGTCCGCTTTCGTGGGCCGCCTGCCCAACTCGATCGGTTATGTCGAGTTCGCCTACGCCAAGCAGAACAAGATGGCTCACACCCTCCTGCAGAACAAGGACGGCCATTTCGTGGCTCCGGACGACTCGACCTTCAAGGCCGCCGCCGCCGGCGCTGACTGGGCCAAGAGCTTTTACCAGGTGCTGACCAACCAGCCCGGCAAGAACGCCTGGCCGATTGCCAGCGCCACCTTCATCCTGATGCACAAGGTGCAGGACAAGCCGGCCAACGCCGCCCAGGTCCTGAAGTTCTTCGAGTGGGCCTACAAAAACGGCGACAAGACCGCTGCTGACCTGGAGTATGTGCCCATGCCTGACGTGGTGAAGGCTGCGATCCACAAGTCCTGGGAGCAGATCAAGGATGCTTCCGGCAAGCCGATCGCCTACAAGTAAGTCAACCAGCCAGAGGAACTGCCAGTAAGCCATGAGTTCATCCCCGTCCGCACAAACGTCCCGCACCGGGCCCTGGGCCGATACCCTGTTCGGCTGGCTCGCCAAAGGCGCGGCGTGGGTGACTCTGGCGCTGTTGGCCAGTATCCTGATGTCCCTGATGGCCGGCGCCTGGCCGGCCATCGAACGTTACGGTCTGGGTTTCCTGACCAGCCCGGTGTGGGATCCGGTGCAGGAGAACTTCGGCGGCCTGGTGATGATCTACGGCACCCTGGCCACCTCCTTCATTGCCTTGCTGATCGCCGTGCCGGTCAGCTTTGGCATTGCCCTGTTTCTGACGGAGATGTGCCCGGCCTGGCTCAAGCGCCCGCTGGGCACCGCCATCGAGCTGCTGGCGGCGGTGCCGTCCATCGTCTATGGCATGTGGGGGCTGCTGGTGTTCGGCCCCATCCTGTCGCAATACGTGCAATTGCCGCTGCAGTCGCTGTTCACCGGCGTGCCCTACCTGGGAGCCCTGGTGTCGGGACCGCCGGTGGGGCTGGGCATCCTGTCGGCCGGCATCATCCTGGCCATCATGATCATCCCCTTCATCGCCGCCGTGATGCGCGATGTGTTCGAGGTCACCCCGCCCCTGCTCAAGGAGTCGGCCTACGGCCTCGGTTCCACCACCTGGGAGGTGGTCTCCAAGGTGGTGTTGCCCTATACCAAGGCCGGTGTCGTCGGCGGCATCATGCTGGGCCTGGGCCGTGCCCTGGGCGAGACCATGGCCGTGACCTTTGTCATCGGCAACATGAACCAGCTCAACACGCTCAGCCTTTTCGACGCGGCCAACAGCATCACCTCCGCGCTGGCCAACGAGTTTGCCGAGGCCGCCTCCGGCCTGCACCAGGCTTCGCTGATCTACCTGGGTCTGGTGCTTTTCTTCATCACCTTTGTCGTACTGACCCTGTCCAAGCTACTGCTCATGCAGCTCAAGAAGAATGAGGGGGCCAAGTCATGAGGCGCCGGGCCCCTCCCAAGGCGGCAACGATGCTGCGGTGCGGACTCGCAATTGCGCGCAGCGCTTGTGATGTCGGAGCCAATCGCATCCCAATCCCAGTGCCCGGCACGGAGGTTTCACCATGAACGCGCAAGACCAGCTGCGCAGCGCCGCCTATCAGCGCCGCAAACGCGTCAACATCATCGCGCTGGCGCTGTCCATGGGCGCCATGGTCTTCGGCCTGTTCTGGCTGTTCTGGATCCTGTGGGAAACGTTGCGCCTGGGTCTGGGCGGTCTGGTCTGGGCCACGCTGACGCAGATGACGCCCCCGCCCAACGAGGCCGGCGGCATTGCCAACGCCATCTACGGTTCGTTCCTCATGGTGCTGCTGGCGACCTTCGTGGGCACGCCCATCGGCATCATGGCCGGCATCTACCTGGCCGAGTACGACCCCAGGGGCTGGCTGGCCGAGGTGACGCGTTTTGTCAACGACATCCTGCTCTCGGCCCCGTCCATCGTGATCGGCCTGTTCGTCTACGCGGTGGTGGTGGCGCGCTTCAAGTCCTTCTCGGGCTGGGCCGGCGTGATGGCCCTGGCGCTGATCGTGATCCCGGTGGTGATCCGTACCACCGAGAACATGCTGCAGCTGGTGCCCGCCGCCATGCGCGAAGCGGCCTACGCGCTGGGCACGCCCAAGTGGAAGGTCATCCTGATGATCACGCTGCGTGCGGCTCGCGCCGGGGTGGTCACCGGCGTGCTGCTGGCGGTGGCGCGCATCTCGGGCGAGACGGCGCCGCTGCTGTTCACTGCGCTGAACAACCAGTTCTGGACCTCCAACCTCGGGGATCCGATGGCCAGCCTGCCGGTCACCATCTTCAAGTTCGCCATGAGCCCCTACGAGAACTGGCAGCAACTGGCCTGGGCCGGTGTGCTGTTGATCACCATCACCGTGCTCGGGCTCAACATCATCGCGCGCGTGCTGACGCGCCACAAGGGCTGAGACCCAGGACCGCGTCATGTACACCAGCGAATACTCTCCTGCAAGGCAAACCATGGATCCCACTCCCCATCCGGCCGACACGCCTGCACCCAAGATCTCGGTGCGCAACCTGGATTTCTTCTACGGGAAATTCCACGCGCTCAAGGGCATCGACCTGGACATCCCGCAGAACAAGGTGACGGCCTTCATCGGCCCGTCCGGTTGCGGCAAGTCCACGCTGCTGCGCGTGTTCAACCGCATGTTCGAGCTCTACCCGGACCAGCGGGCCGAAGGCCAGGTGCTGCTCGACGGCGAGAACCTGCTGACCAGCAAGGAAGACGTGGCCCTGCTGCGCGCCAAGGTCGGCATGGTGTTCCAGAAGCCCACGCCCTTCCCGATGTCCATCTTCGACAACATCGCCTTCGGCATCAAGCTTTTCGAGTCGCTGAGCACCAGCGATCTGGAGGACCGGGTCGAATGGGCCTTGCGCAAGGCGGCCTTGTGGAACGAGGTCAAGGACAAGCTCAAGCAGAGCGGCTCCAGCCTTTCGGGCGGCCAGCAGCAGCGTCTGTGCATCGCGCGCGGCATCGCCATCAAGCCCGAGGTCATCCTGCTGGACGAACCCTGCTCGGCGCTGGACCCGATCTCCACCGCCAAGATCGAGGAACTGATCACCGAGCTCAAGGACGATTACACGGTGGTCATCGTCACGCACAACATGCAGCAGGCCGCCCGCTGCAGCGACTACACCGCCTACATGTACCTGGGTGATCTGGTGGAGTTCGGCTCCACCGAGCAGATGTTCTTCAAGCCCACGCGCAAGGAGACTGAAGACTACATAACCGGGAGGTTCGGATGAACCGGACAGTTATGCAGCGGTGCAGGCTAACTTCGCATAGCGAAGTTAAGTGCGGCGGCCGTAGCCACTACATCACCGGCCGTTTCGGCTGAGGAGGAAATGAACATGCCCGAAAAACACCTCTCCACGCAGTTCGACAGTGAACTGAGCTCCATCTCCAGCCGCGTCATGGAAATGGGCGGCCTGGTCGAAGCCCAGCTGCAGCAGGCCGTGCAGGCCCTGGCCCGGCTCAACATCGATTCGGCCCAGCAGGTGATCGAACTGGAGCACCGCGTCAATGCCATGGAGATCGAACTCGACCACGAGATCTCCTCCATCATCGCGCGCCGCCAGCCCACCGCGCGCGACCTGCGCCTGCTGATGGCCATCTCCAAGACGATCGCCAACCTGGAGCGTGCCGGCGACGAGGCCGAGAAGATGGCGCGCATGGTGCTGTCCATCATCCACAGCGGCGCGCCGCGCGCCTTGCCGGCCTCCGAGCTGCGCACGGCGGCCGACCTGGCCGCAGGCCAGCTGCGCAAGGCGCTGGACGCCTTTGCCCGGCTCGATACGACCACCGCCGTGGCCATCCTGAAGGAGGACGATCTGATCGACAAGGAGTTCGACAGCTTCGTGCGCGTGCTGATCACCTACATGATGGAAGACCCCCGCACCATCTCGCCCAGCCTGGACCTGCTTTTCCTGGCCAAGGCGATCGAGCGTGTCGGCGATCATGCGAAGAACATCGCCGAGCTCATCATCTACATCGTCAAGGGCGCCGACGTGCGCCATGCTTCGATCGAAGAGATCGAATCCGTATTGAAGTGAAACACCCCCAGGCTGCGCGCACTGCGTGTCGCTCATCGCCGAGGGGCCCCGGCCATAGGCCTAGGCTCTTCGACCTGTCCAGGCCTGCGCAGGCAGGCTTGGAGCCGCAGGTCTCAGCCCCCCTCAAGGGGGCGACGCCAGTGGCCCGGCAAAGCCGGTTCCACGGCGTTCCCCGATGGGATGGCTTGTGCATCATGGTTTTTCCGGGAGCGTAGGAGTTATAAGAATGAAGCAACCTGCTGTATTAGTGGTCGAAGACGAGCCGGCAATCGCCGAGCTGATCGCTGTCAACCTGCGTCACAACGGTTTCCAGCCCACCGTGGCGCCGGACGGCCTGGCCGCGCAGCGCGAGATCGATGCAGTGCTGCCCGACCTGGTGCTGCTGGACTGGATGTTGCCCGGTGAAAGCGGACTGAGCCTGGCGCGCCGCTGGCGCAACGATCCGCGGACCAAGACCGTGCCCATCATCATGCTGACCGCGCGCGGCGACGAGGCCGACCGCGTGGCCGGCCTCGATGCCGGCGCTGACGATTACATGGCCAAACCCTTCTCCACCAAGGAGATGCTGGCGCGCATCCGTGCCCTGCTGCGCCGGCGCGCGCCGGACCAGGGCGTCGTGACGCTGGAGATCGGCCGCCTCAAGCTGGACACGGCCACACACCGCGTGAGTTTTGCGGAGCAGGCCCTCAAGCTGGGCCCCACCGAATTCAAGTTGCTGCAGTACCTGATGAGCCACGCCGAGCGTGTGCACAGCCGCGGTCAGTTGCTCGACAAGGTGTGGGGTGACCATGTTTTCATCGAGGAGCGCACGGTGGATGTACACATCAAGCGCCTGCGTGAAGCGCTGGGTGAGGCTGCGCCCATGGTGGAAACCGTGCGTGGCACCGGTTACCGCCTGTCGGCACAACCCGTGCCGGCTTCTGCCGCGCTGCGTGGCTGAGGACGGGCCCGTCCCCGGGGTCGTCGTTTCATGCTGCTGCAACTCATTTTCTTTCTGCTGCTCCAGATCCTGGGGGCGCTGATCGGCATCTGGCTGGCGCCCGAAGCCCTGCAGATCCGGGGCGGACTGGCCGGCGTGCTTGCCACCGGTCTGCTCTGGGTGCTGGTCGATTTCACACGCGGTTTGCGGGTGCTGCATTGGCTGCGCAAGGGCGACGTCTCGGATGTACCGCTCAAGCTGGGCCTGTGGGGCGAGGTGGCCGAACGTGCGCGCCGGCTGGTGCGCCAGCGCGAGCATGAGACGCGCGACAGCGATCGCCGCCTGCAGAATTTTCTGGCGGCCCTGCAGGCTTCGCCCAACGGGGTGCTGCTGCTGGACGCGCAGGGACGCATCGAGTGGTTCAACCAGACGGCGGCCCAGCACTTTGGCCTGGAAACCGGTCGTGACCTGTTGCAGCACATGGTCAACCTGGTGCGCGATCCGGCTTTCACGGCCTATGTGTCCGGGGGGAACTACCAGGCCAGCGTGGTGATGCAGGGGCGTGCCCACAGCAGCGCCCATCCTTTACGCCTTTCGGTGCACCTGCACGATTACGGCGAGGGCCGGCGTCTGCTGCTCTCACGCGACGTCACCATGTTCGAGCAGGCCGAGGCCATGCGGCGCGACTTCGTGGCCAACGTCTCGCACGAGATCCGCACGCCCTTGACCGTGCTCTCGGGTTTTGTCGAGACCCTGCAGACCCTGCCGCTGGACGCCAGCGAGCGGGCCCGTTACCTGGACCTGATGGCGCAGCAGGCGGGCCGCATGCAGTCCCTGGTGAGTGATCTGCTGATGCTCTCACGCCTGGAAGGCAGCCCCCTGCCCGGGGCTGCCGAATGGTCGTCCCTGCCCGTGCTGATGGGCCAGGTGGAACAGGAGGCGCAAGTCCTGTCGGCGGTGCTGAACCCGCCCATGACCGGCCCGGCGCAGGCATTGGTGTTCGAGCCGGTGCCGGCCCGTGAACTGGCCGGCACGCCTTCGGAGCTGCACAGCGCGCTCTCCAACCTGGTCAGCAATGCCGTGCGCTACACGCCGGCCGGCGGCGTGGTGCGCTGCGGCTGCTTGCTGCTGGAGGACGGCCGCATGGAGTTCTACGTGCAGGACAGCGGCCCGGGCATCGCGCCCGAACACATCCCGCGTCTGACCGAACGTTTCTACCGGGTGGACCGCAGCCGTTCACGCGACACCGGGGGCACCGGCCTGGGCCTGGCCATCGTCAAGCACGTGGCGCAGCGCCACGGCGCAGAACTGCGCATCGACAGCACCCCCGGCAAGGGCTCGCGCTTTGCCATCGTCTTTCCTGCGAGTCGCGTGCGCCTGGCGGCTCAGCCCGCAGCAATGGCCGCGGTCTAAAAAGCCTGGCTTGGGTTGTCTCGTCGCGGGACGCCGTGGAGCCGGCTTTGCCGGGCCACTGGCGTCGCCCCCTTGAGGGGGGCTGAGACCTGCGGCTCCAAGCCTGCCTGCGCAGGCCTGGACAGGTCGAAGAGCCTAGGCCTATGGCCGGGGCCCCTCGGCGATGAGCGACACGCAGTGCGCGCAGCCTGGGGGTCCATTACTTACTGCGCCGCAGCACCTGCCAGATCATGAACCAGAAACTCAGGGCTGCGAGCGCCAGTGCCGCGGCACCGGCCATCCAGAAGGCCGCCGGGGTTTGCAGCGCCGGCCAAGGGCCGAACCCGCGATAGGCCAGCAGGAAACCGCCATACAGGCCCAGGCCCCAGAGCAGCACACCGTAGATCAGGAAGGGCGCCAGCGTGATGCGCCAGCAGCGCAGCACGAAGACCGCCAGGGCCTGCAGGCCGTCGAAGAGGTGGTAGATCGCGGTCCAGAACAGCAGGGGAACCGCCAGGGCCACCACCTCGGGGCTGCTGGCGTAGACCGCAGCCAGGGGAGCGCGCACGGCGATCAGTGTTGTGGCCAGCAGCACCGCGCTGCCCGCCACAAGGCCGAAGCCCACGCCCACGGCGTGGCGCGCACGCGCCGGCTGGCCCGCGCCCAGCCAGTAGCTGGTGCGCGCGCTGGTGGCGATGCCGATGGCCAGCGGCACCATGTAGAGCACGGCGGCCAGGTTGGCGGCGATCTGGTGACTGGCCGCCGCGGTGGTGCCCAGGCGGGCCACGAAGAGGGCCATCAGCGTGAAGGAGGTGACCTCGATCAGGATGGTCAGGCCGCTGGGCACGCCCAGGCGCGCAAAGGCGCCCAGCACGTGCCAGTCGGGCCGGCCGGGCCATTGCCACAGCCGATACGGCGCATACAGGGGCCGCGTGCGCAGCAGCCGCAGGGCCAGGGCCAGCATGGCCGCGTGCACGAACAGCGTGGCCCAGGCGCAGCCGGCTGCGCCCTGCGCCTGCAGGCCCAGGCCGCCGAAGGCGAACCAGACCGAGAGCGGCACCTTGACAAACAAGGAGCCCAGCTGCAGCCAGGTCACCAGCTGGGGCTTGCCCAGGCTCTGGTTGAGTGTGCCGTAGAGGCGGAACATCAGCGCCGCCGGCAGGGCCAGGGCCAGCACATCCAGGTAGGCCAGCACCTCGGTGCGCAGGGTGATGGGTACGTCAGCCCAGTCGAGCAGGAAACCCGGATTGAGCAGGATGGACAGGCCGACCAGCACCAGCGCCAGCCAGAGATAGAGCGCCTGCCGGAAGGCGTGTCCGAGCTGGGCGGGTTGGGCGGCCCCGTGCAGCTGGACCAGACCGGCAGCAGGGATTGCAGCACGCTCATGAGGCCGACGTACACGCTCATGTAGATGGCCGAGCCGACCGAGAGGGCGGCCAGTGATGCTTCGGCGTAACGACCGGCGACGATGGTGTCGGTCACGCCAAAGGCCATGGTGGCCAGCTGGCCCACCAGCACGGTGCCGGCATGGCGCGCGATGGTCTTGAACTCGGGCACGGGTGTCAGCGGACGGGTGTGGACGGTGCAGTCGCGATGCGGCGGTAGATGGCCAGGTCTTCTTCGCCTTCGCGCGGGTGGCCCAGCTCGCTGTGCGGCTGCCATTGCGTCGGGTTGAGGATCTCGGGGGTCTGCCGCACGATGTCCCGGTCGATGACCAGCCAGTCGCAGCGGGTGCTGTCGTTGGCTCTTTCCAGGCGCAGACGGGAGTGCAGCTGCAAGGCCGCCAGCTGGCTGCGCGAGAGGCCAAAGTGCGCCAGGCAGTGAGCCGGCTGCACGGTCGCTTCGATGCGCCGCACCAGCGGCAGGTAGCTGCGCGCGAAGTCCAGCGCCGGCATCCACAGCGTGGTCAGCAGCAACCAGCCCAGGGCGGCGCCACCGGCCGGCAGCACCATGCTCTTCCACAGCGCGGAACGGTTGCGGCCGATGCGCCACTTCACCAGCCAGCCCCAGGCGAGGGTGGCCAGGGTGGCGAAGATGAAGGGCAGGATGATGAAACGCGGCTCGAAGCCGGGCAGCAGACGTGCCACGTTGGCGGCCGGCTGCGGCGGCAGGCCGGTCAACATGGCGATCCACACCACCCAGATGACGATGGCGCAGCTGGTGAAGAAGAGCAGGGTGAACCAGTCGATCAGGGCCGAGACGCTGCGCCCCAGCGTGGGCAGGGCGAAGGCCGCCAGCGTGGCCAGGGCGGGCAGGGCCAGCAGCAGGGCGCGGTCGCCGGCCGGGGTGATAAGGGTGGCGCCCACGGTGATCAGCGTGTACCAGAGGGGCAGCGAGAGGTGGCGGCTGGGCCGGCGGTCGAAAAGCTGACGGCGCCAGCGCCACAGCGTCCAAAGCACCAGGGGCCAGGCCGGCCAGGTGAACCACAGCAGCAGGCTGCCCAGGCCGTGCCAGGCCTCCCAGCTGGGCGCGGGCAGGCCGATGCGCCAGCGCCAGAGCCCGAGCGCGCTGGCCAGCACGGCAACTCCGGCGATCAGGGCCAGCAGGCGTTTCAGGTCGCGCCGGTAGCGGCTGGTATTTTCCTGGGCCTGGCTGCGGTCCAGCACATGGGCCAGCAGCCCGCCGAGGGCCAGCAGCAAGGCCATGGAGGGGCCGCCCGAGAGCGTGAGGCCGGTAAGGCCGGCGATGGCCGAAAGGGTCGGTGTCCAGCGCCTGTAGGGCAGGGCGGCAAAGGCGTAGAAGCTCAGGGCCGTGAAGCAGAGCTGGGCCAGCGCGGGCGTGGTTTCATGCGAGAGCTGGGCCAGGCCCAGACAGGCGATGAAGGCCAGCATCCCGCCATCGGCCATGGCGCGCGCATAGTCATTGGGGCGGGCTTCACCGCCGAAGGCGAAAGCCACAGGCTGGGCACCCGGACTGCGTGCCAGGTAGTAGATGCCCTGCCAGACGGCGATCAGGGTCAGGGCCAGCAGGCCGATGAAGGGCAGGCGTGCGGCGAAGTCGGGCGCGATCCAGGAGGGGGCCAGTTGCAGGGCCCAGGCGCCCAGCCAGTAGGGCAGCAGGCCATCCACATCGGGCGGCTGCCCGAGCAGCGTGGGGACGAGCCAGCTGGCGCGGCCGGCGGCCAGCTCGGCCATGTAGCCGTAGGCGGTGATGTCGGCGCTGCGCCAGGGGCTGCGCCCGATGAAGCCGGGCAGCACATAGGCCAGGGCGAAAAGCCAGAGGGCCAGGTGCGGCAGTCGGCGCACGGCGCCCTGGGCAACGATGGCGGGGCTGGGCTGGTTCACGAGGGCGATGATGCCAGAGAGTGTGGTGCGGCTTCCAGAAAGGAAAAGGGCAGCGCGGCGTACCGGGCTGCCCTCGACTGGAAAACGGCGGCCGGATTACTTGGCGGCGGTCTTGCCGAAGCGGTTGCGGAATTTCTCCACGCGGCCGCCCATGTTGTCCACCGACTTCTGTGTGCCGGTGTAGAAGGGGTGCGATTCGCTCGTGGTGTCCAGCTTGACCCACGGCAGCTCGCGGCCGTCTTCCATCTTGATCATTTCCTTGGCGTTGGCGCAGGAACGGGTCACGAACTTGAAGCCGTTGGACATGTCCTGGAAGCACACGTCGCGGTAATTGGGGTGAATGCCTTCTTTCATGATTCTTCCTCTAGTTGCGGGAGCCGGCCTGGACCACCCAGACTACTTTCCGCGAAAACCGTAGATTATACAAGCAAATCAAGGACTTGCGCAATTTGATCAGCCCCCCCTGCGCATCATGTCGAAGAACTCGTTGTTGGTCTTGGTGGCGCGCATCTGCTTGAGCACCATTTCCATGGCCTCGATCTCGTCCATGTTGTAGAGGAACTGGCGCAGGATGCGGGTCTTCTGCAGGATTTCGGGCTGCAGCAGCAGCTCTTCGCGGCGGGTGCCGCTGCGGTTGAGCTGGATGGAGGGGAAGACGCGCTTCTCATACAGGCGGCGGTCCAGGTGGATTTCGGAGTTGCCGGTGCCCTTGAACTCCTCGAAGATCACCTCGTCCATGCGGCTGCCGGTGTCCACCAGGGCCGTGGCGATGATGGTCAGCGAGCCGCCTTCTTCCACGTTGCGGGCCGCGCCCAGGAAACGCTTGGGGCGTTGCAGGGCGTTGGCATCCACACCGCCGGTCAGCACCTTGCCCGAGGAGGGCACCACGTTGTTGTAGGCGCGGGCCAGGCGGGTGATGGAGTCCAGCAGGATCACCACGTCCTTTTTCAGTTCGACCAGGCGCTTGGCGCGCTCGATCACCATCTCGGCCACGTGCACGTGGCGGGCGGCCGGCTCGTCGAAGGTGGAGGCGATCACCTCGCCCTTGACGGTGCGCTGCATCTCGGTCACTTCTTCCGGACGCTCGTCGATCAGGAGCACCATCAGGTAGCTGTCGGGGTAGTTGGCGGCAATCGCATGGGCGATGTGCTGCATCATCACGGTCTTGCCGCTCTTGGGCTGCGCCACGATCAGGGCGCGCTGGCCCTTGCCGATGGGCGCAATGATGTCGATGACACGGCCGGTGATGTTTTCTTCGCCCTTGATGTCCTGTTCCAGCTTCATCTGGACCTTGGGGAACAGCGGCGTCAGGTTTTCGAACATCACCTTGTGCTTGTTCGTCTCGGGCGAGCCGCCGTTGACCTTCTCCAGCTTGTTCAGGGCAAAGTAGCGCTCGCCATCCTTGGGGGTGCGCACTTCGCCTTCGATCATGTCGCCGGTGTGCAGGTTGAAACGGCGCACCTGGCTGGGGGAGATGTAGATGTCGTCCGTGCTGGCCGTGTAGCTCGAGTCCGGGCTGCGCAGGAAGCCGAAACCGTCGGGCAGGATTTCCAGCACACCGTCGGCAAACACCTGTTCGCCGGTCTTGGCGCGCTTCTTGATGATGGCGAACATCAGCTCCTGCTTGCGCATGCGGCCGGTGTTCTCGATTTCGAGGGCCTCGGCCTGCTGGAGGATTTCAGATACGTGCAGTACCTTGAGTTCGTTTAAGTGCATGGATGGAGCCCCAGTGGGGTGTGGCTATATCGATCGGGGGGATGTGCGACTGAGCAGACGCCGGGGTCTTGCCAGCCGGGAACTCGAACCGGTTCAGGATGGAACCGGCGATTGCGGCTGATTATGACAGGAAAAAAGGCCGCCGCTGATATGGCCCCCACGCTGGTCACTGCGTGTACTGCGCTGCCCCCCGAGGGGGGGCGTTTTGCCTTGGGGCGGCCCGGCGGCAAAACTGAGGTGTGCCGCGGCGGTCGGGACGGTTTCAGGCCAGTTGCTGGTCGATGAAGGCCGTCAGCTGAGCCTTGCTCATGGCGCCCACCTTGGTGGCGGCGAGCTGGCCGCCCTTGAACAGCATGAGCGTGGGGATGCCGCGGATGCCGAACTTGGCCGGGATGTCGCGGTTCTCGTCCACGTTCATCTTGGCGACCTGCAGTTTGCCCTCGTAGGCGCCGGCCACTTCGTCGAGCACGGGGGCAATCATCTTGCAGGGGCCGCACCATTCGGCCCAGTAGTCCACCAGCACGGGCTGGTTGGCGTTGAGGACGTCGGTCTCGAAAGAGGCGTCGGAAACGTGCTTGATCAGGTCGCTGGCCATGAGGGCTCCTTGTTCGATGAGGCAATGCGGCTACAGTTGCGGCATTGTGACAGAAACCACGGATTTTCGTTGGCAGCAGGGGCTTGCCGGCATCGCGGCCCACATGCGCGCACGCGGCGCACACCCGGCCCGCACCGTGGTCCTGCTGCCCTATGCGCAGCTGATGCCGCAGGCCGCGCGCCTGTGGGCACAAACCCATCCCGACGGCTTCGCGCCGCGTTTCGAGACCACGCAGAACTGGTGCCGCAGCCTCGGTGGCTACAGCCCCGCAGCCACGGACCTGGGCGGAGACCCCGCCTTCGACGCGCTGACGGCGCGTGCCCTGCTCGAGCAGAGCGGTTTGCGCGAGCAGGCCGAGGTGGCCACGCCGCTGCTGCTGGACTCTGCGCGCGAGCTGGCGCCGCTGGCCGCGGCCGTGCCGCCCCAGCAGCGCGCCGCCTGGGGGCAAGGCGCGCACGCGGCGGCCCTGGCAGGGCTGGATGCGGGCGCGCTGGCCCTCGAAGCGCGTGTGGCCCAGGTGGCGGTGGCCTGGGCTGCCAATTCTTCCTATCCCAGCGATGTGCTTTTTTCATCGCCTGTGATCGAGTCCGTGGATTGCCTCGTCGTGGTTCCGGGCCTGCAGCCCGATCCCTTGCCGGCCGGTCTGCTGCCGGTCTGGGGGGAGCGCCTGTGCATCCTGGCATCACCTGCCAGCCAGATGGCGACGCCGTCCCTGGCCCTCCATGAGGCCGGGGACGCGCAGGACGAGGCGCTGCGCGCCGCGGCCTGTGTGTTGCGCCATCTCGAGGCCGGCCGTGCGCCCGTGGCCGTGGCCGTGATCGACCGTGCCCTCACACGCCGCCTGCGCGCCATGCTGGCCAGCCACGGCGTGCAGATGCGTGACGAGACGGGCTGGAAGCTCTCCACCAGCCGCGCCGGTGCACAGCTCATGGGCGCCTTGCGCGCCGCGGCCTGGAACGCGAGCAGCGACCTCGTGCTGGACTGGCTCAAGCATGCGCCGGCCTGCGATGCGCAGGCGCTGCGCGAGCTCGAAGCCGCGCTGCGTCGTCGGCCCCAGCGCGCCTGGCGCCATGTGCCGGACACGTTGGAGCAGCGCGCACCCTCGGCCCTGCCTGAACTGCTGCAGCGCATTGAAGCCTGGCGTGCGCCGCTGCAGGGCACGCGCACCCTGGCCCAGTGGCTGCCGGTCTTGCGTGAGCTGCTGCAGGCCACGGGGCAGTGGGCGCTGCTGCAGGACGATCTGGCGGGCGCCGATGTGCTGGCGGCGCTGCGGCTCGATGCAAGCGCCACCGTGCCCGCCGATGCGCCCTGGGCGCGCCGCCGCCTGAACCTCGCCGATTTCACACGCTGGGTGGACCAGGTGCTGGAGTCCGCGAGCTTCAAGCCCGAATATCCGGCGCAGGAGCAGGCGGTGCTCTTGCCGCTGGCGCAGATGCTGGGGCGTGAATTTGCGGCCGTGGTCTTGCCCGGCTGCGATGAGCAGCGGCTGCCGACGTCGCCCGACCCGGGTGGCTTGTGGACGGCGGCACAGCGCGCCGCGCTGGGCCTGCCCGCGCGCGCGGCGCTCGAGGCCGCCTTGCGCTCAGCATGGGCCGATGCCTTGTCGCGGCCCTCGGTGGACGTGCTCTGGCGGCGCAGCGACGAGGGTGGCGAGCCTCTGCTCGCGAGCCCGCTCGTGCAACTGGCGCAGGCCGATCAGGAGGCGGCTGTGCTGGCCGTGAACCCGTTGATGACACGCACGCTGAGCGCCGTGCCCGTGCATCAACCCGCACCGGCGGCTGCCGGTTTGGCCTTGAGCAGGATCTCGGCCAGCGCCTACCAGGACCTGCGCCACTGTCCTTACCGTTATTTCGCACTGCGTCAGCTCGGCCTGAAGGAGGCGGAGGAGATCGAGGGTGAACTCGACAAGCGCGACTTCGGCCTCTGGCTGCACGCCGTGCTGCAGCGCTTCCATGCCCAGCTGGACCAGCCCGGCGCGGACCGTGCGCAGCGCCGGAACTGGCTGGACACGGCAGCGACCGAAGAGGCACGGGCCCAGCGCCTGGCCGAAGACGAGTTCCTGCCTTTCCAGTCCGCCTGGCCCCGCATGCGCGAGGGTTATCTGGACTGGCTGGCCGGGCACGAGGCTGCAGGGTGGTCCTATGCCGATGGTGAACGCGATGCCGAACAGCCGCTGGGCACGCTCGCCCTGTTCGGCCGGCTGGACCGCATCGACCGTGGCAGCGATGGCGTGAGCCTGCTGATCGACTACAAGACCGAGCCCCAGCAGGTCACGCGCGATCGCATCCGCGAACCGCTGGAGGACACGCAGCTGGCTTTTTATGCGGCACTGCGGTCTGAGGACACCTTGCGCGCAGCCTATGTCAATGTGGGCGAACGCGACGGTTGCCGCACCTACGAGCAGGAGGACGTGGTGGCTGTGCGCGATGCCTTGATCGAAGGGCTGCTTGGTGAATTGGGGCGCATCGCTGAAGGCGCGGCCTTGCCGGCTCTGGGTGAAGGCAAGGTCTGCGAGACCTGTGCCGCGCGCGGGCTTTGTCGCAAGGATTTCTGGTGGGAGGGGTCGCGCCCATGAACCCGGCCTACGAACGCAACAACACCCCGGTCTCTCGCGAAGACTTCTACAAGATTGCCTGCGACCCCCAGCGCCACGTCGCCGTCGAAGCCTGTGCCGGGGCCGGCAAGACCTGGATGCTGGTCTCGCGCATCCTGCGGGCCCTGCTCGAAGGCGCGGCGCCGCAGGAGGTCCTGGCCATCACCTTCACCAAGAAGGCTGCGGGCGAGATGCGCCAGCGCCTGATGGAGTGGCTGCAAGAGTTCGCCCAGGCTTCTGATGAAAAGCTGGCGCAGGAGCTGCGCATCCGCGGCGTCGATGCCAGGCGCATCCCCGAGCTGATCTCACCGTTGCGCGGCCTGCATCGCCAACTGCTGAGCCAGGGCCGCACGGTGCAGATCCGCACCTTTCACAGCTGGTTCGCGGCCTTGCTGCGCCATGCGCCGCTGTCGGTGCTCGAGAAGCTGGGACTGCCGGCGGTCTACGATCTGCTGGAGCAGGATGCGCCGGCCATTGCCCAGCTCTGGCGTCCTTTCCAGGCCCGCTTGCTGCGCGAACCCGAGGCCCGGGCCGATTACGAGGCCCTGGTCGCCAGTCACGGCCGCAGCCAGACCGAGAAGGCGCTGGAGGGGGCCTTGCAGCGGCGGGTGGAGTTCATGCTGGCCGATGCGGCCGGGGTGCTGGCGGCATCGGTGCCGCCGTCGGCTGAGCTGTGCACCGAATTTGCCGGCCTGGGCACTCCGGCGCAATGGCTGCTGCAGGTGGCCGTGCGCGAACGCTGGCTGGCGCGTGCCAGGGTCCTGGGGCAGGAAAAAAACAAGACGCCGCAGAAGGCTGCGGCAGCGGTGATCGATGCCTATGCCTTGCTGGATGCCGCTGCGAGTCCGGGGCAGTTCGAAGAGGCACTGCAGACCCTGCGGGCCGGTTTCTTCGTCAAGGACGAAGACCGCCTGACGCAGCATCTGCTCAAGCTCACCGCGGCGCAGGAGGCCGACCCCGAACTGCAGCGCCTTTGCGCGGCCCAGCAGCAACACGAGGCCTGGCTTTACCAGCAGCGCCTGACACGGCTCTCCCGCGTGCTGCTCGACGAATATGCCGCGCTCAAGCGCGAGCGCGGCTGGGTGGACATGAGCGATGTGGAGCACGCGGCCCTGCATTTGCTCAAGGATGCGGAGCTCAGCGGCTGGATCCAGGAGCGGCTGGACGCCCGCACGCGCCACCTGCTGATTGACGAGTTCCAGGACACCAACCCCCTGCAATGGCAGGCCCTGCATGCCTGGCTGGCCGGTTACGCGGGCAGCGGTGGCGGCGCCGAGGCGCCCCGGCTCTTCATCGTGGGCGACCCCAAGCAGAGCATCTACCGCTTCCGCCGTGCCGAGCCCCAGGTCTTCAAGGCCGCGCAGGCTTTCGTGCGTGAACTGGGTGGCGAGCAGCTGAGCTGCGACCACACACGGCGCAACGCGCCCGCGGTGCTGGCCCTGGTCAACACCACGCTGGGCCAGGCGCGCGAGGCCGGCGAGTACGAGGACTTCCGCGCCCACAGCACCGAGTCCGACGAAGCCGGCGCCGTGCTGGCCCTGCCCGTGATTCCGCGGCCCGAGAAGGACAAGAAGGAGGCGGCCACCGAATGGCGCGACAGCCTCCTGACCCCGCGTCACACGCCCGAAGACACGCTGCGTGAACGCGAATGCCGCCAGGCGGCGCGCTGGATCGCGGCGCAGATCGAGGCCGGCGTGCAGCCGAAGGACATCATGGTGCTGGCGCGCAAGCGCGACCGCCTCAGCGCCATGGAGGCCGAGCTGCGCGCCCTGGGCATCCCGGCCCTGCAGCCCTTGAAAACCGATCTGGGCGAAGCACCCGAGGTGCAGGATCTGGTGGCCCTGCTCGATGCCCTGGTCTCGCCCGCGCATGACCTTTCGCTGGCCCGCGCGCTCAAGTCGCCCCTGTTCGGCCTGGGCGACGCGGCCCTGGTCGAGATCGCCCTGCGCCAGCGGGCGCAGCGTCGGCCCTGGTTCGACCTGCTGCAAGAGGCGGGCTGGTCCCCTGCGCTCGAAGGTGTGGGGCTGCAGCTGTCACGCTGGCAGCAGTGGGTGGCCAGTCTGCCGCCGCACGATGCGCTGCACGCCATTTTCGAGGACGGCGACGTGCTGGCCCGCTTTGTCGCCGCGGCCCCTGCGACGCTGCGCGCCGGGGTGCGTGCCAGCCTGCTGGCCCTGCTGAACGCAGCGCTGCAGATCGATGGCGGCCGTTACGCCACGCCCTATGCTTTCGTGCGTGCCTTGCGCGCGGGTGGGGTGCCGGCGCCCCAGATGGCGGCGCCACAGGCCGTGCAGTTGCTGACCGTGCACGGAGCCAAGGGCCTGGAGGCTGAACTGGTGCTGCTGCTCGACACCGATGCCCCCCCGCCGCCGGCCGAGACCATGGGCGTGCTGCTCGACTGGCCGGGGGAGGCCGAAGTGCCGCAGAGTTTTGTCTTCCTCGCCAGCGAAAGCAGGGTGCCGGCCAGCGCGCGCAGGGCGCTGGAGCGGGAAGAGCGCGAGCGTCAGCGTGAAGAGCTGAACGCCCTGTATGTCGCCCTGACGCGGGCCAGGCGGTGCCTGGTGCTTTCGTCCGTGGAACCGCATCGGGACAGCGGGCGCAGCTGGTGGCAGCGTCTCCTGCCGGGCTGCGCCGCTCTGGCCGTGGAGGACTTGTCCGCCGCGGGCGGGACAACGCATGCCGAAGAAGCTGTCATCAGCTTGCCGGTGTTGCCAGACCTGCGCTTCAAGGCCCCGCGTGTTGTGGTCGCCGAGGCCGAGGACAGTTCCGAGGCGCGCATCGGCTCGGCCATGCACCGCCTGCTCGAATGGTCTGTGCTCGATGCCCGGGATGTGGGCCCGCTGCAGGTGGACCGGGTCATGGCGGAATTCCTGCTCGATGCCGAACAGGCCCGACTGGCCGCCGCCATGGCGCGGCGCATCCTGCAAGGCGAGGGGGCCTGGGCCTGGCGCAGCAGTGAACTGACCTGGCAGGGCAATGAGGTGCCGGTCACGTTGCAGGGCAGCGTGCGCCGCATCGACCGCCTGGTGCAGCGCAAGGATGGGGCCTGGTGGGTGCTGGACTACAAATCGGCGGCGCAGCCGCAGGCCCAGGAAGAACTGAAGTCGCAGTTGCGCGGCTATCGCGCCGCAGTGCAGGCGGCCAGCCCGGGCGAGACGGTGCGCGCTGCCTTCCTGAGCGCGCAGGGAACGTTGGAAGAAATCGTATGACCAGGATGAAACACCCCCTGAGCCGCTACGCGTCTCCCCCCTCTCTCGCCTTCGGCGGGAGGGGGGCGGTGCCGATGGCCCGGCAAAGCCGGTTCCATGGCACCCTTGGGTTGCGCTGCTTCATGGCATGCGTGTCGCGCTCAGGCGCAGTGGACAACTGAGATGCAAAACAGAAAAGTGGCGGTGATCGGTGGCGGCCCGGCCGGCCTCATGGCGGCCGAGGTGCTGGTGAACGCCGGTGTGGCCGTGGACCTGCATGACGCCATGCCTTCGGTGGGCCGCAAGTTCCTGCTCGCCGGCAAGGGCGGCATGAACCTCACCCACTCTGAACCGGCCGACCGCTTTGCCGAGCGTTATGGTGCGCGGCGCATGCAGATCGAGGCGCTGCTGCGCGACTTCGGCGCGCCCGAACTGCGCGCCTGGGCCCAGGGCCTGGGCATCGAGACCTTTGTCGGCAGTTCCGGTCGCATCTTCCCGAAAGACATGAAGGCCGCGCCGCTGTTGCGTGCCTGGCTGCAGCGTCTGCGCCACCCGGCGCATGGTGGCCCGGGTGTGCAATTTCACATGCGGCACCGCTGGATCGGCTGGGCGGACGATGGCCGCACCTTGCGCTTCGAATCACTGGAAGGTGAAATACAAGTGCAGGCCGACGCCGTGGTGCTGGCCCTGGGGGGTGGCAGCTGGGCGCGCCTGGGCTCCAACGGTGCCTGGGTGCCCCTGCTGGCCGCGCGTGGTGTGGCGGTGGCGCCGCTGTTGCCGGCCAACTGTGGTTTTGACGTGGCGGTGCAGCGCAAGCTGCAATCCGATGGGCAAAACCAGCCCGTACAGGCCGTGCCAGCCCGGACGGGCTGGAGTGAATTCTTTGCGAGCCGCCATGCGGGCCAGCCTTTCAAGACCGTGGCTGTCTCCTTCAGCAATGCGCAAGGCCAGACCTTCCAGCGCAAGGGCGAGTTTGTCGCCACGACCACGGGCGTCGAGGGGAGTCTGGTTTATGCGGTCTCCAGCCTGCTGCGCGAGGAGATCATCCGCAGCGGTCACGCCACCATGACGCTGGACTTGTTGCCCGACGTACCGGCCGAGCGCGTTCTGGCCGAGGTGATGCACCCGCGCGGCTCGCGTTCGCTCTCCAGCCACCTCAAGAGCCGGCTGGGCATCGAGGGCATCAAGGCGGCCGCCCTGCACGAGCTGCTGGGCAAGGACGACATGCACGACAGCCACAAACTCGCCGCAGCCCTCAAGGCCCTGCCGCTGCCGCTGGTGGCGGCGCGTCCCATCGATGAAGCCATCAGCAGTGCCGGTGGCGTGCTGTTCGAGGCCTTGGATGCCGACCTGATGTGCGAGTCGCTGCCGGGTGTGTTCTGTGCCGGCGAGATGCTGGACTGGGAGGCGCCCACGGGCGGTTATCTGCTCACGGCCTGTTTTGCCAGCGGCAAGCGGGCCGGTGAGGGCGTCCTCCGCTTCCTGGAACGCGTGACAGCAAAGAAAAAGCCGCACTGAATGCGGCTTTTGAGATGTAAGGTGACAGACCTTGACCCCGGCACTGACTCCACAGTTAGGGCTGCTTGGTTCCCCACCTGACCCGGTTGGCCGCTTCACCATGCGGGAAGGCCTGTCGCTTTCTATTGTAAGGGCTGGGGCACGAACTTAAAGGCCGGCTGTCCAGAAAAATCGGCACGGCCCCCACGTAGAATCCAGCGCATGTCCTATCTCGTGCTCGCCCGCAAATACCGGCCGAAAAGCTTCACCGAAATGGTGGGCCAGGAGCATGTGGTGCGGGCGCTGGGCAATGCGTTGCAGACGCAGCGCCTGCACCATGCCTACCTGTTCACCGGCACGCGCGGCGTGGGCAAGACCACGGTGTCGCGCATCCTGGCCAAGTCGCTCAACTGCGTGGGGCCGGACGGGCAGGGCGGCATCACCGACCAGCCCTGCGGCGTCTGCCAGGCCTGCACCAACATCGACGCGGGGCGTTTCGTCGACTACACCGAACTCGACGCCGCCTCCAATCGCGGCGTGGACGAGGTGCAGGCCCTGCTGGAGCAGGCGGTCTACAAGCCGGTGCAGGGCCGCTTCAAGGTCTTCATGATCGACGAAGTCCACATGCTCTCGAACACGGCCTTCAACGCCATGCTCAAGACGCTGGAGGAGCCGCCCGAGTACCTCAAGTTCGTGCTGGCCACGACCGACCCGCAGAAGGTGCCGGTCACCGTGCTCTCGCGCTGCCTGCAGTTCAACCTGCGGCCCATGGCGCCCGAGACCGTGCTGGAGCATCTGGTCAAGGTGCTGGCCGCCGAGAACGTGAATGCCGAGCCAGCGGCGCTGCGCCTGATCGCGCGCGCGGCGCGCGGCTCCATGCGCGACGCGCTCTCGCTGACCGACCAGGCCATTGCCTTCGGTTCCGGCAATCTGGAAGAGGCCGCGGTGCGGCAGATGCTGGGCAGCGTGGACCGCTCGCATGTCTTCAAGCTGATCGATGCGCTGGCCAATGGCGACGGCAAGACGGTGGTGGAAACCTCCGAAACCCTGCGCGTCAACGGCCAGAGTGCCGCCTCCACACTGGAGGAGATGAGCGTGGTGCTGCAGCGCATGGCCGTGTTGCAGGCCGTGCCCGACAGCGCCGACAGCTCCGACCCCGAGGCCGCCGAAACGGCGCGCCTGGCCGCGCTGCTGCCGGCCGATGAGACGCAGCTGCTCTACAGCCTGTGCCTGCACGGCCGCGGCGAGCTGGGTCTGGCGCCTGACGAGTACGCGGCGCTGACCATGGTGCTGCTGCGTCTGCTGGCCTTCAAGCCCGGCGCAGCCCCGACCGGTGGCCCGGCGGAAAAAAAAACACTGAAATCGCCTGAGGCCGCTCCGCGGCCCCAGCCTGTGATGGCGACACCGCAGTTCGCGGTGCCCGTCGCTGCGCCTCGACCGGCGGCGCCTTCCACGCCCGCCCCGCCTGTGGCGGCCCGCCCCATCGCGGCACCTGCCACCCGCCCAGCCAGCGCCACGCCGCCGGGCCAGGTGCTGTCCGTGGCGGATGAGGAACATCCCGTGCAGCCCGCCAAGCCTGTGACGGCCATGCAGTCCGCCCAGGTGGTCGCCGTGCCCGTGCGGGTGGCGCCCGAATCGCGCGCCGATGCGCCCGCGCCCGGCGCCAGCCAGGGCTCGCCCCTGGTGCCGACCGAGGAGGGCGGCTATTGGCACCAGGTGGTGCGCGGCCTGATTGCCAGCGAGGCCGTGACCGCGCTGGTGCGCGAGCTCGCCCTGCAGTCGCAACTGGTGGCGCGCGACAGCGACCAGTGGCTGCTGCGCGTGGAGCGTGAGTCGCTCAACTCGGCCTCGAGCCGCGAGCGCCTGCAAGCGGCCCTGCAGGCCGCCGGCCACGGCGTGACCCTGGCCGTGGAGATCGGCCGCGTGGGCGACAGCCCGGCCAAGCGCAATGCCGCCATCGCGGAAGAGAAGCAGCTGGCCGCGGAGAAACTGATCTACGAAGACCCCTTCGTGCAGACCATGATGCGAGACTTCGGCGCGAAAATCGTGCCCGGCAGCATCAAACCCATCGATACCAACGCTTAAGGAACGACATGTTCAACAAAGGACAACTCGCCGGCCTCATGAAGCAGGCCCAGGCCATGCAGGACAACCTGAAGAAGGCCCAGGAGGAGCTGGCCTTCATCGAAGTGACCGGGGAATCCGGCTCGGGCGTGGTCAAGGTGCTGATGACCTGCAAGCACGACGTCAAGCGCGTGACCATCGATCCCGGCCTGCTGGCCGATGACAAGGACATGCTGGAAGACCTGGTGGCCGCGGCCTTCAACGACGCCGTGCGCAAGGCCGAGGAAACCAGCCAGGCCAAGATGGGCAAGTTGACGGCCGGCATGCCAGGCCTTCCCGGCGGCATGAAGTTCCCTTTCTAGGGGCTACTGCGCGGGCGTGATGCGTCGTTGCGGGGCCCGTCGGGAAATCCTCATGGACCTCAAGTCCATTCCGGTTTCCCGCCACCCGCGCCTCGCCTGACGCCCGCTCGCTACGCCCGATACATTGTTGGTACACCCATGTCCGACGCCCACTCCCTTGATGCGCTGATCCAGGCCCTGCGCCGGCTGCCTGGCGTGGGCGTGAAGTCGGCCTCGCGCATGGCTTTTCACCTGCTGCAGCACGACCGCGAGGGCGCGCAGCTCCTGTCGCGGGCCCTGCAGGAGGCCGCCACCAGCGTGCGCCACTGCACGCGCTGCCACACCTTCAGCGAGGCCGAGGTCTGCCCGACCTGCCTGGATCCGGCGCGCGACGCCAGCAAACTCTGCGTGGTGGAGACGCCGGCCGACCAGATGGCGCTGGAGCGCACCGGGGCCTACAAGGGCCTTTACCACGTGCTCATGGGCAAGCTCAGCCCGCTCGATGGCATCGGTCCGCGCGACATCGGGCTCAAATCATTGTTCGAGCGCGCCAGCGACGGCACGGTGCGCGAGGTCATCCTGGCCACCAACTTCACGGCCGAGGGCGAGGCCACGGCGCACGTGATCGCCGAGGCGCTCAAGGCGCGCGGCGTGGCCTTCACGCGTCTGGCGCGCGGCGTGCCCATCGGCAGCGAACTCGAGTACGTGGACCTGGGCACCATCGCCCACGCCCTGGTGGACCGGCGATAATCCGCCGCAGATTTTGAAGCCTCGCCCCATTCCTCTTCTGACAAAACATCATGACTTTTGCCCGCTTCACCCTGGCCTACTGGTGTGTCCTGATCGTCGCGCTGCTGCCCATCATCTGTGCCTGGATCGCCAAGTCCGGCCTGATGGGCAAGCCCCGGCGCGAGGGCGGTTTCGACAACGAGAATCCGCGTGCCTGGCTGGCCCGGCAGACCGACTGGCGGGCCCGCGCCAATGCGGCGCAGCAGAACAGCTTCGAGGTGCTGCCCTTTTTCATCGGTGCCGTCATCATTGCCCACCAGCTGGGCGCCCACCAGGCCCGGCTGGACGTGCTGGCCTTCCTTTTCGTTTTCCTGCGCCTGTTCTACATCATGGCCTACGTCGCCGGCATGGCTTCGGTGCGCTCGGTGGTCTGGGGGGCTGGTTTCCTGGTGAACATCGCCATCCTCTTTCTCGGCTATCGCTGAGGGCAGACTGGCATCGCCGTTCCCAAGGATGAATCCTTAGGTGTAAACCCGCTCGGGATGTTTCCCGATGCGGGTTTTTTTACGTCTTGATAGGCTGTGTGCATCAAGATCATCCGTGTTTCGGGAGTAATCAAAATGGCCACTCATCTCATCAACCGTCGTGTTTTCACTGCCGGGGCTGCTGCCGCCTTGGCCGCACCGGGCCTGCGCGCCCAGAACCGCCTGGAAAAGACCAGCGTGGCCATCGCCGTCGGCGGCAAGGCCTCGTTCTACTACCTCCCACTCACGCTGGCCGAGCAACTGGGTTACTTCAAGGCCGAGGGCCTGGAGGTCGAGATCAGCGACTTTTCCGGCGGCGCGCGCGCGCTGCAGGCTGTGGTGGGCGGCTCGGCCGACGTGGTCAGCGGCGCCTACGAGCACACCATCAACCTGCAGAACAAGGGCCAGATGTTCCAGGCCTTCGTGCTGCAGGGGCGCGCGCCGCAGATCGCGCTGGGCATCTCCAACAAGACCCTGCCCGGCTACAAGTCGGTGGCCGATCTCAAGGGCAGGAAGATCGGCGTGACAGCGCCGGGATCCTCCACCAACATGATGGCCAATCTGGTGCTTTCGCGTGCCGGCATCAAGGCCGGTGATGTCAGCTTCATTGGCGTGGGCACTGCCGCTGGCGCGCTCACCGCCTTGCGCTCGGGCCAGATCGACGCCATCTGCAACATCGACCCGGTCATGACCATGCTGGAGCAGAAGGGCGATGTGCGCATCGTCTTCGACACACGCACGCTCAAGGGCACGCGCGAGGTCTTCGGCGGCCCCATGCCGGCAGCCTGCCTGTACGCGCCCATGGAGTTCCTGCAGAAGAACCCCAACACGGCGCAGGCGCTGACCAACGCCATCGTGCACGGCCTCAAGTGGTTGCAGACCGCCGGGCCGAGCGACATCATCAAGACCGTGCCCGAGTCCTACCTGCTGGGCGATCGTGGCCTTTACCTGGCCTCCTTCGACAAGGTGCGCGAGTCGATTGCGCTCGATGGTGTCTTCCCGGAGGAAGGCGGCAAGACGGCGTTGCGTGCGCTGGCCAGCTTTGACAGCACGCTCAAGGCTGACAAGATCGACTTGGCCAAGACCTGGACCAACCAGTTCGCGGACCGGTCCAAGGCCCGCTTCAAGGCCTGAGGCTTCAGTGACGGCTGCTACCGGGTTCGCGCTCGAACTGCTGGGCATTGCCTGCACTTTCGCTGCTTCCGGCGGCGGGCCGTCCTACACGGCCGTGGCAGACAGCACATTGCGCGTGGCGGCGGGCGAGTTTGTTTCCGTTGTCGGTCCCACGGGTTGCGGCAAGTCCACCCTGCTCAACGTGGGCGCTGGTTTGCTCGCGCCCAGCGCAGGGGAGGTGCGTGTGTTCGGTGAGCCGCTGCGGGGACTGAACCGCCGCGCGGGCTACATGTTCCAGACCGAAGCCCTGCTGCCCTGGCGCAGCGCACTGGACAACGTGATGCTGGGCCTGCAGTACCGTGGCGTGCCGGAGGCCGACGCCCGCGCGAAGGCGCAGGACTGGCTGGCGCGTGTGGGCCTGACCGGTTTCGGCGACCGTTACCCGCACCAGCTCTCGGGCGGCATGCGCAAGCGCACCGCGCTGGCCCAGACCCTGGTGCTGGACCCGGACATCATTCTCATGGACGAGCCTTTCAGCGCCCTCGACATCCAGACGCGCCAGCTCATGGAAGACGAGGTGCTGGAACTCTGGAGCGCGAAGAAGAAGGCGGTGCTGTTCATCACGCACGACCTGGACGAGGCCATCGCCATGAGCGACCGTGTCGTCGTGCTCTCGGCCGGCCCGGCGACGCGGCCGATCGGCGAATTCAGCATCGACCTGCCGCGCCCGCGCAATGTGGCCGAGGTGCGGGCGACACCGCGTTTCATCGAGCTGCATACGCAGATCTGGGACGTGCTGCGCGAGGAGGTGCTCAAGGGCTACCAGCAGCAACTGAGGAAGGTGGCATGAGCCGCCGGGCCGCTCCCAAGGCGAATAGCTCCGCAGCCTGCAAGGCGGAGGTGTACCCATGACGCTCTGGCAACGCTTCAAGCCCCGCACCGGCAATCTGCGCCTGTGGCAGATCGGCGTGTTGCTGGTCTTCCTGGGCCTGTGGCAGCTGGCTTCGCGCGACGTGCAATTGGCTTTTTTTCTGGGTGAACCCATCAAGGTGGCCGGGCGGGTCTGGTCCTGGTTCCTGCCCTGGGCGGTGACGCCCAATGCCTTGTTTCCCGATGGTCTGAGCGGCAACGCCGACATCTACCGCCACCTGGGCACCACGCTGCTGGAGACCTTTCTGGCCTTCGGCATCGGCACCGTGCTGGGCCTCGTTTGCGGCCTCTGGCTGGCGCTTTCGCCCCTGGCCAGCGCCATCATGGACCCCTATATCAAGGCCGCCAACGCCATGCCGCGCGTGATCCTGGCGCCCATCTTCGCCATGTGGTTCGGCCTGGGGATCTGGAGCAAGGTGGCGCTGGCCGTGACCCTGGTGTTTTTCATCGTCTTTTTCAACGTCTACCAGGGCGTGCGCGAGGTCAGCCCCGTGGTGCTGTCCAACGCCCGCATGCTGGGCGCCAACCAGCGGCAATTGCTGCGCACCGTCTACCTGCCCAGCGCCACGGCCTGGGTCTTCTCCAGCCTGCACACCTCGGTGGGCCTGGCCTTCGTGGGGGCGGTGGTGGGCGAGTACCTGGGTTCGGCGCGCGGCGTGGGGTACCTGATCCTGCAGGCCGAGGGGACCTTCGACGTCAACACGGTGTTTGCCGGTATCGTGGTGCTGACCACGTTTGCGCTGCTGCTAGACGGCCTGGTCGGGCGCATCGAGCGCCACCTCATGAAGTGGCAGCCGCGCCAGGGCGAAACGGAAAAACTCTAGCGGGGGCTCAGCGGTTGGCGACGCGGGTCGGCGCGCGTTTGGCCGCCGGCCGCACGGGCGCGGCCTGCTGCGAGCGCACCGGCACCCAGCGGTGGATCACGATGTCCTGGCCGGGCCTGAAGCTGGCCGAGGTGCCCACATGGTTCCACTCGGCCACCTTGGCCGCTGCCAGGCCGTAACGGCGCGCCACCGTGGCCACCGAGTCCTTCTTGCCGGCCTTGAGCACGATGCGGCGCAGGACGGTCTCCGGCACCAGTGTGAGCTGGCCGTTGTCGGCAATGCGCACGGTCACGTCGCGCTCCTGGCTGGCCGGTCGCGGCACCAGCAGGGTGGAGCCGGCGCGGATGATCATGTGCGTCGGGATGTTGTTGACGTAGCGCAGGTCGTTCTCGCTCATCTTCAGGCGCTTGGCGGCGTCGGCCGTTTTCATGGTGGAGGGGGCGATCCAGACCGTCCAGCTCGAGAGACGGTCACCGGCGTAGGCGTCCAGGTTGCGCTGGAAGATGGCGGCGTTGTCCCAGGGCAGCAGGATCTGTTGCGTGCCACCAGCCAGGATGACGGGTCGGTGCAGCGAGGGGTTGAGCGCCTTGAAATCCTCCAGCGGAATCTCGGCCAGCTTGGCGGCCAGGGCCACGTCGATGTCGCGCGTGATGGTGACGCTGTCGAAGTAGGGGTGGTTTTCGATGACCGGCAGCCGGATGGCGAACTTCCCGGGGTTGGCCACGATGTTTTTCATCGCCTGCAGCTTGGGAATGTAGTAGCGCGTCTCCATCGGCATGTTCAGGTCCAGGTAACCCGTGCCCTTTTTCAGACGCTTGTTCTTCGCGATGGCGCGGCCCACGCTGCCCTCGCCCCAGTTGTAGGAGGCCAGGGCCAGGTGCCAGTCGCCGAACAGGCCGTAGAGCCGTTCCAGATAGTCCAGTGCTGCCTGGGTGGAGGCCAGCACGTCGCGCCGGTCGTCGCGGAAGGCGTTCTGCTTGAGCTGGTAGAGCTTGCCGGTGCTCGGGATGAACTGCCACATGCCGGCGGCGCGCGCGCGTGAGTAGGCCTGGGGGTTGTAGGCGCTCTCGATGAAGGGCAGCAGGGCCAGCTCCGTCGGCAGGCCGCGACGCTCGAGCTCTTCGACGATGTGGAACAGGTACTTGCGCGAGCGCTCGGTCATGTTCTCCAGATCCTCGGGGCGCGCGGCGTACCACTGCTCGCGGCCGGGGACCAGGCTGCTTTGCAGGTCGGGCATGGCAAAACCACGGCGGATGCGCTCCCACAGATCGGTGGGGGCGGTCATGGCCGCCACGGTGCGCGGTGCGGGTTCGTGCGGGGCGATGGGGGTCAGCTCACCTGCCGGATACTCGGGCTTGTGGCTGAACAGCGGGACCGGCGGGCTGGTGGGCTGGGGCTCGGCGGCGCTGGGCGTTGGCGTTGAGGGTGGGAAGGTGGCGTTGGCGCCTGGACCGACGCTGGCGCAGCCGCTCAAGACGAGGAACAGGCCGGCCAGGGAGGCGTAGCTGAAAAATTTCATTTGAACTGGTTTTTCCATTCGCGCAGGGCGGCAAAGAAGCTGACCTCGTCATGGGCAGCGGTGCGGGCCTGCACGGAGCGGCGCACGGCCGGCTCACGCGAACGCAGGAAGGGGTTGATGTCGCGCTCGACCGCGATGGTCGAGGGCAGGGTAGGCAACTGGCGCGCCCGCAGGGCCTCGCACTGCCGGTTGTAGTCCAGCAGCGCCGTGTTGTCGGGCTCCACGGTGCGCGCAAAGCGCAGATTGCTCAGGGTGTATTCGTGGGCGCAGCACACGCGCGTGTGGCCGGGCAGGGCGGCCAGGCGGTCCAGCGAGGCCAGCATCTGCGCCGGCGTGCCTTCGAAGAGGCGGCCGCAGCCGCCGGAGAAAAGGGTGTCGCCGCAGAACAGCAGGGGTTGGCCATCGCAATCGGGGTCAGCCGGCGTCGGGCCGCCCCAAGCCGGCTGGGCCCCCTCGGGGGGCAGGGACGCAGTCCCCTGGGGGCCACAGTACCAGGCGATGTGGCCGGCGGTGTGGCCCGGCACGTCGAGCACGGTGAAGTGCAGTCCCAGCAGGTCCAGCGTGTCACCGTCGCTGAAGCGCTGCAGCGGCTCGGGCATGGCCTCGCCGGCCGGGCCGTAGACGGCCGCACCGGTGGCCGCGCGCAGGGCGTTCACGCCGCCGACATGGTCGGCATGGTGGTGTGTGACTAGAATCGCCTGGAGCTGCAGGCCTTGGGCCTGCAGCGCCTGCAACACCGGTTGCGCATCACCGGGGTCGACGACGAGAGCCTGGCGCCCGTCATGCAGCATCCAGATGTAGTTGTCGTCGAAGGCGGGCAGTGGAAGCAGGGTCATGAATGATGGAATTATAGGTTTGCAGGACTGGTTTGAGTCCCCCGCAGGGCAGTATCTGTTGGCGTGGGAACAACAGCAGTTCGATCTGCTGGTGGCCGACATCTTTGGTTACCACGCCCTGCAACTGGGCCTGCCCGCACTCGACGCCCTGGCGACCAACCGCATGTCGCATCGATGGCTGGCGACCAGCCATCCCGTCGCGCCCGGGGCCGCGAATGCGCGCACCGCCCTGCTGAGCGACTACGCGGCTCTGCCTTTTCCCGAGGCCAGCCTGGATCTGGTGGCCCTGCCGCACACCCTGGACAGCCATCCGGATCCGCACGCCACGCTGCGCGAAGTCGCGCGCGTGCTGGTGCCAGGAGGGCGCGTGGTGCTCAGCGGTTTCAACCCGGCCAGCCTGTGGGGCCTGCGCCAGCGGCGTGAGCAGTTGTGCCGGCGCGTCGGCCTGGGCATGCCTTTGCTGCCGCAGCCGCTGGAGTTCATCGGCAACTGGCGACTGCGCGACTGGCTGCGCCTGCTCGACTTCGAGGTCGAGGTCGCACGCCATGGCTGCTACCGGCCGCTGGTGCGCAGCGAGCAATGGTTGGGACGCTACGGCTGGATGGACCGCGTCGGTGGCCGCTGGTGGCCCTTCTTCGGCGCAGCCTACCTCCTGGTGGCCGTCAAGCGTGTGCATGGCGTGCGGCTGCTGGAGCCTGCCTGGAAAAAAACCAGCAACAAAGCCACGGCGACCGCACCGCTGGTGCGCCGCAGCGGCGACAATCAGGCCCACATCAACGAGGGGCAAGAAGTTTGAACAGGGTCGAGATCTACACCGATGGCGCCTGCAAGGGCAATCCCGGGCCGGGTGGCTGGGGCGTGCTGCTGAAATCCGGCGGCGTGGAAAAGGAGCTGTTTGGCGGGGAGCGCGAGACCACCAACAACCGCATGGAGATGATGGCCGTGATCATGGCGCTGGAGTCGCTCAAGCGCCCTTGCCACGTGATCCTGCACGTCGACAGCCAGTACGTGCTCAAGGGCATCAACGAATGGCTGGCCGGCTGGAAGGCCAAGGGCTGGAAGACGGCGGCCAAGCAGCCGGTCAAGAATGTGGACCTGTGGCAGCAGCTCGATGCGCTGGTGGCGGGCGCAGGGCATCGCATCGATTGGCGCTGGGTCAAGGGGCATGACGGCGACCCCGGCAACGAGCGCGCCGACGCGCTGGCCAATCGCGGCGTCGATCAGGTGCTGGGCCGCTGAAGCATTTTGTAAAGATGCAGCAAAGCTGCACATGCGCTGCCGGCCCCAGGGCTATCGCGCATGCAGGATGGGCCAGGGACTGTTACATTCTTCGACGGTCCCGCTCCCTCCCGGGCTGGGAAACAGCCCGAGTTCCTGATTCATCCATGGCTTCCAAATTTCCTTATCCGGTGATCGCCCTCGTCGGCATCGTTGCGGCGTCCGGTGTCGCGTGGTGGTACCAGAACAAGACGCCGGCAGGTCCCGGTGGCCCGAGTGCCCCGGCATCCGCCGGCGCCGCTGCGGCCGGAGGGCCTGCGCGTGCGGTGACCGTCGAGGTGGCCAAGGTCCGGATCATGAGGCTCAGCGACGATGCCCAGGCCGTGGGCAGTCTGCGTTCGCGTCAGGGGGTCATGCTGCGCCCCGAGGTCAGCGGACGCATCACCCAGCTCAATTTCCGCGACGGCGAGCGCGTGCGCAAGGGCCAGTTGCTGGTGCAGTTCGACGACCAGCTGCAACTGGCCCAGGTCAAGCAGAGCCAGGCCGAGCTGTCCATCGCCCAGGCCAACCACAAGCGCAACCAGGAGTTGCTGGCGCAGAACTTTGTCAGCCAGCGCTCCCTGGACGAGAGCGCGGCCAACCTGGAAGTGGCGCAGGCCAAGCTGGCGCTGGCCCAGGCCACGGCGGCGCGCCTGAAGATCGTGGCCCCCTTCGACGGCATCGCCGGCATTCGCAACGTCAACGTCGGCGACTACCTCAAGGATGGCGCCGACATCGTCAACCTGGAAGACATCGACAAGGTGTTTGTCGATTACCGCCTGCCCGAGCGTTTCCAGACCCTGGTCAAGCGGGGGCAGAAGGCGCAGATCGAACTGGACGCCCTGCCGGGCCGCAAGTTCGAGGCCAGGGTCGAGGCGGTGGATCCGCTGATCGACGCCAACGGCCGCTCCATCGGGGTGCGCGCCAGCATCGACAACAAACAACTGCTGCTGCGTCCGGGCATGTTCGCGCGCGTGAGCACCGTGTTCGGCGTGCGCGAGAAGGCCCGGGTGATCCCCGAAGAGGCCATCGTGCCCCAGGGCGGCAAGGCCTTTGTCATCCAATTGGTCCCGGGGCCCGACAACGACACCCTGGTCTCCAAGCGTGTCGAGGTCAAGGTCGGCATCCGCAGCCCTGGCCAGGTCGAGATCGTCGAGGGCCTGAAGGAGGGCAACACCGTGGTGACGGCGGGGCAGCAGCGCCTGCAGCGCGATGGCAGCCCGGTGAAGGTGCTGGAAGTGAACCGTCCTCCGGCGAACTAGCCCGAGCCAGGAGCCATCATGCAACTGCCTGAAATAGCGATACGCCGGCCGGTGTTCGCCACCGTGCTGTCCCTGCTGGTGCTGTTGATCGGCGCGGTCAGCTTCACCAAGCTGCCGGTGCGCGAGTACCCCAAGATCGACGAGCCGGTGGTCACCGTCACCGTGCGGTATGCCGGCGCCTCGGCCGAGGTGGTGGAGTCGCAGGTGGCCAAGCCGCTGGAAGACTCGATTGCCGGCATCGACGCGGTGGACGTGATCACCTCGATTTCGCGCGCCGAGCAGGCCCAGATCACCGTGCGCTTCCGCCTGGAGAAGGACGCCGACGCCGCCGCCGCCGAGGTGCGCGACCGGACCGCGCGCGTGCGCAACAAGCTGCCGCAGGCCATCGAGGAGCCGGTCATCGCCAAGGTCGAGGCCGACGCCTTCCCCGTGATCTGGCTGGCTTTTTCCAGTGACACCCATACCCAGCTGCAACTCAACGAGCTGATCAACCGCGTTGTCAAGCCGCGTCTGCAGACCGTGACGGGCGCGGCCGACGTGCGCATCTTCGGCGAGCGCAAGTACGCCATGCGTGTCTGGCTCGACCCGGACCGCCTGGCGGCCTACAAGCTGACCACGCAGGATGCCGAGGACGCCATCCGCCGCAGCAATCTGGAGGTGCCGGCCGGGCGCATCGAGAGCCGGCAGCGCGAGTTCTCCGTCACCTCCAACACCGACCTCATCAAGCCGGCCCAGTTCGGCGAGATCGTGATCAAGACCGTCAACGGTTTCCCCGTCAAGCTGCGCGATGTCGCGCGCATCGAGGAGGGCGCTGCCGATGAACGGACCTCGGTGCGGCTCAACGGCCGTGAGGCCATCTCGGCCGGCGTGATCCGCCAGGCCACGGCCAATCCGCTGGAGCTCAGCCGCGGCGTGCGCGAGATGCTGCCCAGGCTGGAGGCCGACCTGCCCAAGGGCATCACCATCATGATCGCGAACGACAACTCGGTCTTCATCGACCGCTCGATCAAGAACGTCTTCCAGACCATCCTCGAGGCCGTGGTGCTGGTGGCGCTGGTGATCTTCCTTTTTCTGCGCACCTTCCGCGCCTCCATCATTCCCCTCATCACCATCCCGGTCAGCCTGGTGGGCACTTTTGCGCTGATGGGGCTGGCCGGCTTCACCGTCAACACGCTGACCCTGCTGGCGCTGGTGCTGGCCATCGGCCTGGTGGTGGACGACGCCATCGTGGTGCTGGAGAACATCTACCGTCATATCGAAGAGGGGCTGGACCCTTTCAGCGCCGCCATCAAGGGGGCCAAGGAGGTGGGCTTTGCCGTGGTGGCGATGACGCTGACCCTGGCCGCGGTCTATGCGCCCCTGGCCTTCACGCCGGGGCGCACCGGCCGCCTGTTCGTCGAGTTCGCCCTGGCGCTGGCCGGGGCGGTGGTCGTTTCGGGTTTCATCGCCCTGACGCTGTCGCCCATGATGTGTTCGCTGCTGCTGCGCCACAACCCCAAGCCCGGTGTCTTCGACCGCAGCATGGAGAAGGTGCTGACCAGCCTCACGAACGCTTATGAAAGCCTGCTGCGCCGGGTGCTGGGCATGCGCTGGCTGGTGCTGCTGGTCATGGCCGGCGTCGTGCTGGCCATCGTGGCCGTGCTGCCCGGCATGAAACGCGAACTGGCCCCGCTGGAGGACCGCGGTGTGATCCTGAACGTGATCAATGCGCCCGATGGCGCCACCATGGGCTACACCGACAAGTACGCCAGTGTCATCGAGAAGATCGGCAGCGAATACAAGGAATTCGACCGCGTCTTCGTGGTGACGGGCAACCCGACCGTCAGCCAGGCCAACGTCACCCTGCGCGCCGTCGACTGGGAAGCGCGCAAGCGCACCACGCTGGAGATGGCGCGCGAGATGCAGCCCCGGATCAATGCCCTGCCCGGCGTGGCGGCTTTCCCCATCACGCCGCCTTCGCTGGGCCAGGGCTTCCGTGAGCGGCCGGTCAACTTTGTCATCCTGACCTCCGAAAGTTACGAAAACCTGAACCAGGTGGTGCGCCAGTTCCTGGACGAGATCGGCAAGAACCCCGGTCTTCAGGGGGCCGACGTCGATCTGCGGCTGAACAAGCCCGAACTGAAGATCGACGTGAACCGCGAGAAGGCCTCTGACCTGGGCGTCAGCGTCGATGCCGTGGCGCGCGCCATCGAGACGATGCTGGGGGGCCGGCTGGTCACGCGCTACAAGAAAGGCGGCGACCAGTACGATGTGATCGTGCAGACCCAGTCCGTGGGCCGCGATACCCCCGACGATATCGAGCGCATCTTCGTGCGCGGCCGCAACGAGACCATGATCCCGCTGGCCGCGCTGGTGACCGTGCGTGAATCGGTGTCGCCGCGCGAGCTCAACCACTTCAGCCAGCGCCGCGCGGTCACCATCACCGCCAATCTGGCGCCCGACTACTCCCTGGGACAGGCGCTGGATTTCCTGGATGCGACCAGTGCGAAGGTGCTCAAGCCCGGCTATACCACCGACCTCAACGGCACGTCACGCGAGTTCAAGAACTCGCAGGGCTCGCTGACCATCGTCTTCGTGCTTGCGCTGCTGTTCATCTTCCTGGTGCTGGCCGCGCAGTTCGAGAGTTTCATCGATCCTTTCGTGATCATGCTGTCGGTGCCGCTGTCCATGATCGGCGCGCTGCTGGCGCTCAAGTTCAGCAACGGTTCGCTCAACGTCTACTCCCAGATCGGCCTGATCACCCTGGTGGGCCTGATCACCAAGCACGGCATCCTGATCGTCGAGTTCGCCAACCAGATGCGCGAGCAGGGCATGGACATGTTCGAGGCCGTGGTCAAGGCCGCCAGCCAGCGCCTGCGTCCCATCCTGATGACCACCGGCGCCATGGTGCTGGGCGCGGTGCCGCTGGCCCTGTCCAAGGGCGCCGGCGCCGAGAGCCGCATCCAGATCGGCTGGGTCATCGTGGGCGGCATGACGCTGGGCACGCTGCTGACCATCTTCGTGGTGCCCACCATGTACACCCTGCTGGCGCGCAAGCACGCGCCCGGGGCCGACAAGCGGCCGGTGCAGGGCGAGGACGATGCGGCCGGTCACGGCCACGGTCACGACCTGGTGTCCAAGTAGGAACAGGCTACGGCCAGAGCCCGGGGCCGTCGTTCAGATCACGCCCTCGAACATCATCACGTCGACTTCCTCGCCCGCCGCGACGTTGCCCTGTCCGTGGTGCAGCACGATGAGGCCGTTGCCCTGCACCATGGAGCTGAGCACGCCCGAGCCCTGGTTGCCCGTGGTGCGCACCTGCAGGCGGCCGTCGGGGGTGGGGCTGACGAAACCACGCTGGTACTCGGTGCGCCCCGGTTTTTTGCGCATGGGCTCCAGGCAACGCGCGCGCAGCAGCGGCGTCGAGGCGGCGGTGCAGCCCATCATCTTCAGCAGGGCGGGACGCACGAAAGCCAGGAAGGTCACCATCACGGCCACCGGATTGCCAGGCAATCCAAACAGGATGGAGCGATCGATACGGCCCACGGCCATGGGCCGGCCCGGACGCATGGCGATGCGCCAGAAGGCCACGTCACCCAGCTTCTTCATCATGGCCTTGGTGTAGTCGGCCTCGCCCACGCTGACGCCGCCGCTGGTGATGATGGCGTCAGCCTCACCCGCCGCACGGCGGAAGGTGGCCTCGATTTTTTCGGGGCTGTCACCGACCACGCCGTAGTCCAGCACCTCGATCCCCATGCGCGTGAGCAGGCCGAAGACGGTGTAACGGTTGCTGTCGTAGACCGCGCCTTCGCGCGGGGTTTCGCCCAGGCTCAGGATTTCGTCACCCGTGGAGAAGTAGGCCACCTTGAGGCGACGCCAGACGCGCACCGTGGGGATGCCCAGGCTGGCCGCCAGGCCGAGCGCGGCCGGAGAAAGCCGTGCGCCCTGGCGCAGCGCCGGCTGGCCCTGCATGACGTCCTCACCCTTGAAGCGGCGGTTGTCACCGGCCTGCAGCAGGCCCGCGGGGATGGTGACGCGTTGGCCTTCAGCCTGGACGAACTCCTGCGGCACCACGGTGTCCAGCCCGGTCGGCATGATGGCGCCCGTCATGATGCGCACACATTCACCGGGGCCCACGCTGCCTTGCCAGGCCTTGCCGGCCAGCGCCGTGCCCACGGCGGTCAGGGTGAGCGGGGCATCGCTGCGCAACTGCCTGCCATCCAAGGCATAACCATCCATGGCCGAGTTGTCGTGCGGCGGCACGCTCACCGGGGAGATCACGTCCTGCGCCAGCACACGGTCGAGCGCGTCGAAGAGGGGCAGTGCTTCGGTCTGCGTGACCGGCTCGACCAGGCGGGCCAGGAAGTCGTTGACAGCGGTGGCGCTCAGGGCCTGCGGGTCGTAGCCCTGGAGTTCGGCGGCGATCTGCGCTATCGATTTCATGGGCTCAGGAATTTTCGAGTTGCTTCAACTCGGCCAGCGTGTTGGCATTGGCGAAGGCCAGGGGATCGTCGTCCGGCGCATCGAAGGGCACGACCACGGTCTTGTGCTGGGCCGTCCAGGCGTCGATCTTGCGGCCGCCGCCCTGCGTGAACCGGACCAGGCTTTCCAGCAGCTCGATGTGCAGCAGGCAGAACACCGGTTGGGTCCGTACTTTCACTTCACCGTTGTCGTCCTTTTCGGGGGCGGCGGCCATGGCGATCTCGGCCTGTTCCCGTTCCATGGCCTCGGCCAGGCGCGCCACCAGATCCAGCGGGAAACGCGGTGAGTCGCAGGGCACAGTGGCCAGGTAAGGTGTTTCGCAGCGCTCCAGGCCCGTCAGGAAACCGGCCAAGGGACCGGGGTAGTCGGCCAGCACGTCGGGCCAGACCTCGGCGCCAAAGGACTCGTAGGCCGACAGGTTGCGGTTGGCGTTGATCATGACCCTGCCTACCTGCATCTGCAGGCGCATCAGCGTGTGCAGGGCCAGGGGCATGCCGTTGAAGTTCTGCAGGCCCTTGTCGACCCCGCCCATGCGGCTGCCGCGGCCGCCGGCCAGGATCAGGCCGGTGATTTCTTGAGATGAGATCATGAGTAGAAAGAAGAAAGGTTTTGCCGCCGGGCCGTCCCAAGGCAGAACGCGGCCCCTGAGGGGCTGACGCCTGCGGCTCCCTGCCTGCCTGCGCAGGCCGGGACAGGCGGAAGAGTCGCTGCGTCTCGCGGCGACACGTACAGGGAGTCACACGAAGTGGACGACCGTGGGGACCACATCCTAGCCTCCGATGTAGCTCATTTCGACGCGGCGCTGCGGGGCGAGTCCATGCTCCGGCGGCTGCAGGCTGCGCAGTTCAGAATAACGGTCGTCGCGTGCGCCCCAGATATGGCCGATGGCCGATGCGATATCGGCGTCGCTGGCGCCGCCGCGGATCAGGCTGCGCAGGTCGTGGCCCTGGGTGGCGAAGAGGCAGAGGTAGAGCCGGCCTTCGGTGGACAGGCGGGCCCGGTTGCAATCGCCGCAGAAGGCGTGCGTCACGCTGCTGATGACGCCGATCTCACCCGCGGTTTTGTCGTGCTGGCCCTGGGCGTCGGCATAACCCCAGCGCTCGGCGGTCTCGCCCGGGGCGCTGTGCCCGAGCTGCACCAGCGGCAGCTCGGCATGGATGAGTTTGACGACCTCGGCTGAGGGCAGCACTTCGTTCATGCGCCAGCCATTGGTCGCGCCCACATCCATGTACTCGATGAAGCGCAGCACCATGCCCGAGCCGCGGAAATGGCGCGCCATGCGCAGGATCTCGTGCTCGTTGGTGCCCCGTTTGACCACCATATTGATCTTGATCGGACCCAGCCCCGCTTCCCTGGCTGCGGCGATGCCTTCGAGCACATCGGCCACCGGGAAATCGACGTCGTTCATGCGGCGGAACACCGCGTCGTCCAGTCCGTCCAGGCTGACGGTCACGCGTTGCAGGCCGGCGTCCTTCAGCGAGCGGGCCTTGCGCGCCAGCAAAGAGCCGTTGGTGGTCAGGGTCAGGTCCAGCGGCTCGCCATCGGGGGTGCGAAGCGCGGCCAGCTGCGCGATCAGGATCTCGATGTTCTTGCGCAGCAGCGGCTCGCCCCCGGTCAGGCGGATCTTGCGCACGCCGTGGGCGACAAAAAGACGCGTCACACGCGTGATTTCCTCGAAGCTCAGCAGGGCGCTGTGCGGCAGGTAGGCGTAGTCCTTGTCGAATACTTCCTTGGGCATGCAGTAACTGCAGCGGAAATTACAGCGGTCGGTCACGCTGATGCGCAAGTCGCGCAGCGGCCGGCCCAGGCGGTCGGACAGCAGACCGCTGGCCGCGATGCGGGTGGCCGGGTCGAAGGCAGCAGCCGGCGCTGTCAGCGTCGGGATGCGCTGGTCGACCAGGGGAATGACACGTTCAGACATACCCTTATTGTGGCCCAGCTGGCAAAGCCCTGATGCGGAGGGTGTTCAAAAGGCGCGACAGACAGACCGTCGCCTCGCGATTCGCGGCAGACGGCTGCCAAAGCCAAGGCAGAATCGGGCCAGGGATAAGAAAAAAACCAGATCCCCGGAAACCTGCCCATGAAACGCAAGAACGACATCATCTACCTGTCCGCTCTATGGGGGCTGGCCGGCTTTGCTGCCGCCCAGCAAGCGGGTGCCGTCTCGGAAAAAGACTACCTGGACGATGTACCTGTGGTCCTGTCGGTATCGCGGCTGCCGCAGCGGCTGGACGAAACACCGGGGGCGGTCACCATCATCGATCGGCAGATCATCCGCATGAGCGGCGCGCGTGATGTGGCCGACCTGCTGCGCCTGGTGCCGGGTTTTCGCGTCAGCAATTCCTTTGAAAGCAACACGCCCCAGGGCAGCTACCACACCAGCCTGAGCGACTATTCCAATCACATGCAGGTGATGGTGGACGGCCGCTCGGTCTACTCGGTCTATATGCAGGGCAGCACGGGCCCGGGCCTGCAGGCCGTGGCGCTGGAGGACATCGAGCGCATCGAGGTGCATCGCGGCTCGAACTCGGCGGCCTATGGTGCGCGTGCCTTTCTGGGCACGATCAATATCGTGACCCGTGATCCGGTGGATACCCAGGGCGCGCACGTGCAGGCGGCTGCCGGCGACAACGGCATCCGCGACGCCCTGGTGAGGCTGGGCTGGGGCAATGACCAGACGCGATTCCGGCTCAGCGCCGACGGCCGGGAAGACGATGGCCTGCGGGGCGCCAGTGGCGGCGCCCGGGTCCAGCGCGTCAATTTGCGCGCCGACGTGCGCGCCAGCAGCCGTGACATGGTGGAACTGCGCACCGGCCAGAGCGTGGTCGATGCCGGTGTCGGTTTTGCCAACCAGACCGGCAATGCGGTGCGCACGCGCCAGATCGACACGGCCTTTGTCCAGCTCGACTGGAAGCGCAACCTGGACGTGGACGAAGACCTGGCCTTTCAGGTTTCGCATACCACCGAGGCCATCCGGGACCGGTTCCCCTACAGCCCGGCTCCGGGATTGACCATCAATTTTGGCGGACGAGCCAGCAACGACAATCTTTCGTTGCAGCATACGCTGCGCTTGAACAAGGCCTTGCGGCTGGTCTGGGGGGGCGAGTTGCGACGCGAGACGGTGGTTTCGCGGCCGCTCTACGACACGGACTCTGCTTTCGTGACCGATTTTTCCCGCGTGTTCGGCAACGCCGAATGGCGTTTGCACCCCGATCTGGTGGTCAACGCCGGCGCCCTGTTCGAGCGCAGCAGCATCGCGGGCGAACACCTGTCGCCGCGCGCCATGCTGAACTGGCATCCGGCCGAAGGCCATACCCTGCGCTATGGCGTGACCCAGGCTTTCCGGCCGCCGAGCACCTACGAAAAGAATGCCAATGTGCGCTACTACCTGGCTGGCGCCCTGGCCGACTCGACGGATGTGGCTCGGGGCGCGGTGATGTCCGAAAAGGTGCAGACGCGGGAGATCGGTTATCTTGCGGAGTTGCCTGGTAGGACGCTGAGCCTGGATCTGCGGGTGTACGAGGAGCAGGTGCGCGGTCTGGTCAAGCGTGTCCAGTACACCTTGCCGGGCAGCGGCAACGGCGATCAGGTCTTTGACTACGTCAATGGCGAGGATTTCAACATCCATGGCTACGAGTACCAGATCAAGTGGAAGCCCTGGAAGGATGGCCAGCTCATCTACGGCCAGGCCCTGGTGGACAGCACGCAGTCGGTGGGCTCCGGACCCATCCGGGCTTATGGTAGCCAGAGCCTGATGCTGATGCAGCAGCTGCCGGCTGGCTACGAGTTCAGCCTCATGTATTTCCAGGCCGATGCGACCCATTTTCCCGGCGAGGATCAGTCTGCGCCGGCTTTCAGCCGTACCGATGTGCGGCTGGCCCGGGCGATGCGTTTGGGGGGGCGGCGCGCCGAGCTCTCCCTTGTGGTGCAGAACCTGGGGGCTTCCTACCAGGACTTCCTGCCCGGTTTCCGGTTTCATCAACAGGCCTACGTGATGCTGCGACTGGAGAACTGAGACCCATGCCCGTTCTGTTGCGGCATGGTTTGCCGCTCCTGCTTCTGCTGCTGCTGACGGCGCTGGCTCGCCCCGCGCGCGCCAACGAGCCGGGGGTGATCGTCGTGCGCAGCGAACAGAGCGCGGCCTATCAGCAGGCGGCCGAGGCGGTGATGGGCGAACTGGCCCGCACGGCAGAGGCCAGGCGCGAGGTGCTGCAGTTCACGGCTGCCGATTGGTCGGCCTATCGGGGGGCAGCGCCGCGTCTGTACATCGCCCTGGGCGCCGAGGCCTGCGGCCTGCTGGCGCGCACGGCCCCCGCAGCGCCGGTGCTGTGCACCCTGCTGCCGCGCGGCAGTTTCGAGCGTGTGCTGCGTGATACCGGCCGGCGCGCCGGCGCCTCCCTCTCGGCCCTGTACCTGAACCAGCCGCTGGGTCGCCAGCTCGAGCTGGTACGGCTGGCGCTGCCGCAGGCCCGGCGCGTGGGGGTGTTGTGGGGGGCGGAATCCCAGAGCAATGAGGCTCAACTGGAATCGGCGGCCCTGGCGCGCGGACTGCGGGTGGTGGGGGTGCCGGTCAAGCCGGATGAGCCTGTGTTCAATGGCCTGAAAAAGATCTTGGATGAATCCGATCTGCTGCTGGCCCTGGCTGATCCGCAGATCTACAACAGCAACAGCATCCAGAACATCCTGCTGGCGTCTTTCCGCGCTCAGGTGCCCATGCTGGCTTTTTCGCCGGCCTATGTGCGGGCCGGCGCCCTGATGGCCGTTTACTCGACACCGGCACAGATCGGCCAGCAGGCCGGTTTGCTGGCGCGCGGTGTGCTGCAGGGCCAGCCGCTGGGTGTGCCGCAGTACCCCTTGCATTTCGAAGTCAGCGTCAATGAACATGTGGCGCGTTCGCTGGGCCTGAAGCTGGACGCGGCGGTGCTGACGGAGCGTTTGCGGAAACTGGAGCGCGGTCCATGAGATTCTTCGATATTCGCGACCGCATGCTGCTGGCGGCGCTGCTGCCGGTGACCCTGGTGGCCGTGCTGCTGTCCACGGTCTTTCTGGCCGGTCGTTATGCCGATCTCGACGAGGCCCATCTGCAGCGCGCCCGCTCGCTGGCACGCCAGCTGGCCAGCGCCAGCGAATACGGCCTGTTCTCCGCCAACACCGGCAGCCTGCAGACCATCGCAGCTGGCGCCCTGCGTGAGCCTGATGTGCGCTCCGTCATGATCCTGAACACAAAGGGACAGGCGCTGGCCCTGGCGGGTGCATCCGGACTGATGGCGCTGCCAGTGCTGGGGCTGCAGGAGCAGCGCTGGCTGGATGCAGCGACCGGTCTCGAAATATGGGTGCAGCCTGTCAGTCCCTCGCAGCTCAGACTGGACGACCTGTTCGAGAGCGCGACCCCTGTGGACCGGGGCGAGGCGCCGCCGCTGGGACATGTGGTGCTGGAGATTTCGCGCGCGGCTGTGGTCTCGCGCAGCCACGACATGCTGGCCATCGGTCTGGCGGTCACCCTGGGAGGGCTGCTTTTTGGGGGGGTGCTGGCGGTGCGCATCGGGCGTGGCGTGATCCAGCCCATCTTGCGCGTCTCCGACATGATCGAGCGCATCGGGCATGGTGAGTTGTCCGTGCGGGGGCAGGTGCGGCCCGATGATCCGCTGCGCGATCTGCAGCAGGGCCTGAACCAGATGGCCGAGCACTTGCAGCAGGGGCGCGACGAGCTTGAGCAGCGGGTGGCCCAGGCGACCGCGGAACTGCGCAGCAAGAAGGACGAGGCCGAGACCGCCACGCGGGCCAAGTCGCGTTTCCTGGCTGCGGCCAGCCATGACCTGCGCCAGCCCATCCATGCCCTGGGCATGTTCGTGGCGCGGCTGGCCCAACTGCCGCACGACCGTGAGACCCGCCATCTCATCAGCAACCTGGAGGCATCGGTGCGCGCCATGCAGGACCTGCTGGATGCGCTGCTCGACATCTCCCGCCTGGATGCTGACGCCGTGCGGGTCCAGCAGCAGCCGGTGCCGCTGGCGCCCTTGCTGGAGCAGTTGCGCGGCGCATTGCTGCCGGTGGCTGCGGACAAGGGGCTGCGCCTTCGCGTGCGCAACAGCGAACTGTGGGTGCAGAGCGACCCGACCCTGTTGCATCGGATCCTGCTCAATCTGGTCAGCAATGCGCTGCGCTACACAGGCCATGGTGGTGTGCTGATCGGCTGCCGGCGCAGCCGCGGTGGCAGTCATCTCTGGATCGAGGTCTGGGACACAGGTGTGGGCATTCCCCCCGAGCATCAGCAGGACATCTTCCGCGAGTTCTATCAGATCGGCAATCCTGAGCGGGACCGCAGCAAGGGCCTGGGTCTGGGCCTCAACATCGTGGACCGCACGGCGCGTCTGCTCGGGCATGGGCTGGATCTGTGTTCCGTTCCCGGCCGCGGCACGCGTTTCCGCATCGAGGTGCCGCTGGCGCCGTCCGGTGACCTGCAGGCCATGCTGGCTGCGGTCGAGCCCCTGCCGGACGATGTGCGCGGCCTGCGCATCCTGGTGATCGAGGACGATATGCACTCGGCCCAAGCCTTGCGCGGCCTGCTCGATTCCTGGGGCTGCGTGGTGGCCGTGGTGGAGGGCTTGCAAGGGGCTTTGACCCTGCTCCATGGCGGCTTCACGCCCGACCTGCTCCTCAGTGATTTCCGTTTACGGGCCGGTGAAAGTGGCATGCAGACCCTGCAGCAGCTGCGCACGACCCTGGGACGTCCCCTGCCGGCCTGCCTGATGAGTGGCGACACCGACCCGGAACTGATCCAGTCCTGCCGCGATGCCGGCCTGCCGCTGCTGCACAAGCCGGTACGGCCCGCCAAGCTGCGCACGCTGATCCGCCGTCTGGCCCGGCCCCAGCCCGTCTAGGGAGTCACGCTGCTCCGCTGGCGTCGTCAGGCGCCATCTGCGGCCGCCCCGAGCCGACAAAACCGTGGCGCTTGGCCGCCAGCACCGCCTGGGTGCGGGTGGTGACACCAAAGCCGCGCAGGATGTTGCTCACATGGTTTTTCACGGTCTCCTCCGAGAGGTAGAGCATGCGCCCGATCTCCTTGTTGGAGTAGCCGTTCAGCAGGAGCTGCAGCACTTCTTCCTGGCGTGGCGTGAACAGAGGCGGGGGCAGATCAGCCGAACCCTCCTCTGCGCCGAGGATGGGCAGGCTGGGCATGTGCACGCCGCCGGCCAGCACCAGGCGGGTGACCGAGAGCAGTTCATCGCTCATGCCGGATTTGGTCACGAAGGCGGCGGCGCCCTTTTGCATGACCTGCTGCATGATGCGCGGATTGACCGAGCCGGACAGCACGATGATGGGCAGGGCTGGATGCTGGCGCGCAAAAACGTCCAGGGCCTCCAGGCCATTCATGTCCGGCAGGTGGTAGTCCAGCAGAACCAGATCGAGTTCTGGTTCCTGCTGCGCCAGCTCGAAGGCCCGGGCGCAGGAGCCCGCTTCCAGCACATCCACGTCGTTTTCCAGCCCGCGCAGCACCTGGCGCAGACCCTCACGGATCAAGGCGTGATCATCGACAACCAGAATTTTCAACGTGTTTCCCGGCAGAGCGCAAAGCAGAGGGCATGGTAGCGCATATGCCCCGGGGCTCCGGCGTGTTCATGCACGACCGGCTTGCTTTGAACGGCCCTGCCGTGTTCAGCGCAGCGGTGTGGGCACGGTGGGAATATGGTCCTGGTCGTCACGATGCAGGTCGCTGACCGAGGGGGGCAGGTCGAATTTGCCCAGATCGGCAGACACCCGCCAATAGGCCGGGCCCGGCATGCGGGTGTGGGGGAAGCCGCAGGTCGGGGCAAACACCCAGGCCATGACGTGCGCGCCGTGGTTGTTGCTCGGGTCGAAATGCTGCAGGCCTTGCAGGATCTGTTGCTTGAGCAGGGGGGCGTAGCGCAGCAGGCCCTCGTGCCAGGTGTAGACGATCAGGTTGATCTGGAAGTTCTGGGCCTGGCCGCTGTGAGGCCGTGCAATGACTTCACAGCCGACCCAGTCGATCGGGATGCCATTGAGCCGCAGGGTGTCGCGCAGGACCATGCGGACCAGATCGCGGTAGTTGATGGGATTCTGGGACTGGATGGACGAGCCTGTCGTCGACGGGCTGTCGGCCGAGACGCCGTGACTGGAGGGGTTGCGCGAGGAACGGAACATATCGAACATGGAAGAGCACTCCCGGGTTAACAGAGAAACCGATCCAGCCCGTTGTGTCCCGGGCCCTTCACCAACGACGCTTTGATTATAGGTATTTGGTCGCGGCTGACCAGCGTTATCACCATCCGTCGAATGCACGGTTTAGGCCCACCCATGGTGCGAGGCGGCAGTGTCTTGGCTATCGGTGGCGAGACAGGGATGGGCTTTCCCCATCGCCGAACTGCCTGTCGAAAAAAAGCCCGCCGGATGGCGGGCCTGGCGACGAGCCGGAGAGCCGGCTTCAGCCGTGGAAGCGCATCATCAGCGGCACGATCAGCAGTGCCACGATGTTGATGATCTTGATCAAGGGGTTGACGGCCGGGCCGGCGGTGTCCTTGTAGGGATCGCCCACGGTGTCGCCGGTGACGGCGGCCTTGTGCGCTTCGCTGCCCTTGCCACCATGGTGGCCGTCCTCGATGTATTTCTTGGCGTTGTCCCAGGCGCCGCCGCCAGTGCACATGGAGATGGCGACGAAGAGACCGGTCACGATGGTGCCCATCAGCAGGCCGCCGAGTGCGGCCGGGCCAAGCACCAGGCCGACCAGGATCGGCACCACCACGGGCAGCAGCGAGGGGATCATCATCTCCTTGATGGCGGCCGTGGTCAGCATGTCGACCGCCGTGTCGTACTCGGGCTTGCCCGAGCCGTCCATGATGCCCTTGATGTCGCGGAACTGGCGGCGCACTTCGACCACCACCGCACCGGCGGCGCGGCCCACGGCCTCCATGGCCATGGCGCCGAAGAGGTAGGGGATCAGGCCGCCGATGATGAGGCCGATGATGACCATCGGGTTGCTCAGGTCGAAGCTGATGACCTTGCCGTAGGCTTCCAGTTTGTGCGTGTAGTCGGCGAACAGCACCAGCGCAGCCAGGCCGGCCGAGCCGATGGCGTAACCTTTGGTCACGGCCTTGGTGGTGTTGCCCACGGCGTCCAGCGGGTCGGTGATGTCACGCACGCTGGAGGGCAGCTCGGCCATCTCGGCGATGCCGCCCGCGTTGTCGGTGATGGGGCCGTAGGCGTCCAGGGCCACCACGATGCCGGCCATGCTCAGCATGGAGGTGGCGGCAATGGCGATGCCGTACAGGCCGGCCAGCTGGAAGGACACCCAGATCGCGATGCACACGAAGATCACGGGCCAGGCGGTGGAGCGCATGGACACGCCCAGGCCGGCGATGATGTTGGTGCCGTGGCCGGTGGTGGAGGCCTGGGCGATGTGCTGGACCGGGGCGTACTCCGTGCCGGTGTAGTACTCGGTGATCCAGACCAGGGCGGCGGTCAGCACCAGGCCGACGGCGCAGGCGCCGAACAGGCGCATCTGGCTGCCGGCGGCGGTGATGGCGTTGTCCGGCATCAGCCACATCGTCACGAAGAAGAAGGCGATCAGCGAGAGCACGCCGGCCACGGCCAGACCCTTGTAGAGCGCAGGCATCACGTTTTTCATGCCCGGGCTGGCCTTGACGAAGAAGCAGCCGATGATGGAAGCGATGATGGACACGGCCCCCAGGGCCAGCGGGTAGACCACGGCGCTGGTGCCGGCGCCGGTGACCAGCAGGGCACCCAGCACCATGGTGGCGATCAGCGTGACGGCATAGGTCTCGAACAGGTCGGCAGCCATGCCGGCGCAGTCGCCCACGTTGTCGCCCACGTTGTCGGCGATCACGGCCGGGTTGCGCGGGTCGTCCTCGGGGATGCCGGCTTCGACCTTGCCCACCAGGTCGGCGCCCACATCGGCGCCCTTGGTGAAGATGCCGCCGCCCAGGCGGGCGAAGATGGAGATCAGCGAGGAGCCGAAGGCAAAACCGATCAGCGGATTGAGCAGCTTGGCCAGGTTGCTGCTGGCGTTCAGGTTGCCGTTGCCGGCCAGGAACCAGTAGAAGGCCGTCACGCCCAGCAGGCCCAGTCCCACCACCAGCATGCCGGTGATGGCGCCGCCGCGGAAGGCCACGTCCAGCGCCGGGCCGATGCCCTTGGTGGCGGCCTGCGCGGTGCGCACATTGGCGCGCACCGAGACGTTCATGCCGATGAAGCCGCAGGCGCCCGAGAGCACGGCGCCGACGACAAAACCGACGGCGGTCTGGCCGTCGAGGAAGAGGCCGATCAGGATGGTCAGCACGACGCCGACGATGGCGATGGTCTTGTATTGGCGCGCCAGGTAGGCGGCGGCGCCGGTCTGGATGGCCGCCGCGATTTCCTGCATGCGCGCGTTGCCGGCGTCTTGCGAGAGGATCCAGCTGCGGGCCCAGATGCCGTAAGCCACGGCGATGAGTCCACACACGAGCGCCAGTATCAGCGCCGAATTGCCTGTCATATCAATCTCCTGTGTTGTATCGCGTAGGGGTGGCAACGCAGGGGGGCGGTGCCACCGATGCGTTGCTTCCTCGCCGCGACAGCCCACAGGTCTGACAGGACGATTGGCCAACGGGCGGACTGTAACGTGAAAACAGCCCGATTCAAGAGGACGTCAGTGCGGAGCAAGTAAAATCAGGGTTAATACTGATCTCTTTCCGTTTCAACTCAGCAAGAAGCAACCATGTCCCTCGACAACGTCACCCCCGGCAAGAATGTTCCCGAAGCCTTCAACGTGATCATCGAAATCCCGATGAACGCCGACCCCATCAAGTACGAAGTCGACAAGGAAACCGGCGCCATCTTCGTGGACCGTTTCATGAGCACGGCCATGCACTACCCGACCAACTACGGTTATGTGCCCAAGACCATCTCGGGCGACGGCGATCCGGTCGACGTGCTGGTCATCACCCCGGTCCCGCTGATTCCGGGCGTGGTGGTGCCCTGCCGTCCGATCGGCATTCTCAAGATGACGGACGAGGCCGGTGAAGACGGCAAGGTGCTGGCCGTGCCCACCGACAAGATCCTCTCGCTCTATACCCAATGGCAAAAACCCGAGGATCTGAACCCGATGCGCCTCAAGACCATCGAGCATTTCTTCGAGCATTACAAGGACCTTGAGCCGGGCAAGTGGGTGAAGGTGCAGGGCTGGGAGGGCCCGGATTCGGCCAAGAAGGAAATCATGGACGGCATCGCCAATTACAAGAGCAAGCAGTCCAAGAGCTGATTACCGCAAGAGACTGCAACGCCGCCAGGCCCATTGGGTCTGACGGCGTTTTTTATGCGTCGGCCGTGGAATCGCAGGGTTTTTCCGGTCCAGTTTGAGCTACACCCGGTGAACTCCCGCGTGTATCATGAACCGGAGGTCAACCCGGCGCCACACGTCAGGAAGGAGCATGATCATGCAGAGCACCAGCGAAACCCGCTCCGATAGCACGGCCGTCGCGGCGGCCTCCGGCCAGTACCTGACCCTGCGTCTGGGCAAGGAGGAGTACGCCATCGACATCCTGCGGGTACAGGAAATCCGCTCCTATGAAGAACCCACCCGCATGGTCAATGCGCCGGCCTTCATCAAGGGGGTGGTCAACCTGCGCGGTGTGATCGTCCCCATCGTCGACCTGCGCATGAAGCTCAACCTGGACAAGGTCGAGTACAACGAGTTCACCGTGGTCATCATCCTCAACGTGCGCGGCACCGTGATCGGCGCGGTGGTGGATTCGGTGTCCGATGTGGTGACCTTGGGCGCCGATGCGATCAAGCCGGCGCCGCAGTTCGATACCACGCTGGACACCCGCTTCATCACGGGTCTGGCCAATGTGGGCGAGCGCATGCTGATCGTGATGAACATGGAAGCGATGATGAGCAATGCCGAGATGGGCATGCTGGCCACGGCAAGCAACTGAGCAACAGTACAAGCCCGCGTTGACGGGTAGGGCTAGGGCGACCCCTGACGGGTACGGGGGGTAAAGACAGCAGGAGACAAAACTATGGCTTTCTGGCTTCGACTCCGGATCGGTACCCGCTTGGCGCTCGCTTTCGCCGCGGTGCTTGTGATCACCACCACCGTTTCGGTCCTGGGTGTCTGGCGGCTCGGAACGCTCAAGGACATCAGCCACGACATCGTCACGGTCGAGCTGCAGCGCAGCCTGCTGGCCCAGCGCTGGGCTTCACAGATTGCCATCAACTGGGTGCGGGCCTCGGCGGCGCTCAAGACCCGCGACGAGCCCTATATCGAGTCCCTGCAGAAAGACATGGCGGCCACGTCCAAGGCCATCAGCGAGGACCAGCAGCAGTTGGAGGCCATGGTGGAGGATGTTGCCGGCAAGGACTTGCTGGTGGCTGTGGCAAAACATCGCAAAACCTATCTCGACGCCCGTGCGGCCCTGATCAAACGGCAAAAGGCCGGTGAAGACATCCTCGGGGCGGTCGACACGGATTTGCGCCCGCTGGCGGAAACCTACCTCAAGGCGGTGGACCAGGTGGCAGCTTACGCCCGTCAGATCCTGGCCGAAACACAGGAGGAAGCCGAAGCCACAGCGGGCCGGAGCCAGTTGGCTCAGGCCGGCGGCACAGTGCTGGCGGTCTTGCTGGGCATGGTCCTGGCCTATCTGGTTACGCGTTCGATCGTCCGCCCGGTCCAGCAGGCGGCCGACTCAACACGCCATATCGCCGAAGGGGATCTGACGACGCAGATTCCAGCACGCGGTTCCGACGAAGTGGCCCAGTTGCTGAAATCCCTGGCAGCCATGCAGCACAACCTGGCCCGCATCGTGAGCCGCGTACGCCAGGGCAGCGATTCCGTTTCCACCGCCAGCGCCGAAATCGCCCAGGGTAACCATGACCTCTCGGCACGCACGGAGAGCCAGGCCAGTGCGCTGCAGGAAACAGCGGCCAGCATGGAGGAGCTGTCCTCCACCGTGCGCCAGAACGCTGACAACGCCAAGCAGGCCAACCAGCTGGCGCAGAGCGCCTCGACCGTGGCCATCAAGGGTGGCGAGGTGGTGGCCCAGGTGGTGGACACCATGAAGGGCATCAACGACAGCTCCAGGAAGATCGCCGACATCATCAGCGTGATCGACGGCATCGCTTTCCAGACCAACATCCTGGCGCTCAATGCGGCAGTGGAAGCGGCACGGGCCGGCGAGCAGGGCCGTGGTTTTGCCGTGGTGGCTGCCGAAGTGCGCAGCCTGGCCAGCCGCAGCGCGGAAGCGGCCAAGGAGATCAAGACCCTGATCAACGACAGCGTGAGCCGCGTGGGCCAGGGCACGACTCTGGTGGACCAGGCTGGTGCGACCATGAACGAGGTGGTGGCCAGCATCCGCCGGGTGACCGACATCATGGGCGAGATCAGTGCAGCGAGCACCGAACAGAGCCAGGGTGTGGCGCAGATCGGCGAAGCCGTGACGAACATGGATCAGGCCACGCAGCAGAACGCGGCGCTGGTGGAAGAGATGGCAGCCGCGGCCAGCAGCCTCAAGAGTCAGGCCCAGGATCTGGTGCAGACCGTGGCCGTGTTCAAGGTAGATGCGCAGCCGAATGAATTCGGCGCCTCGACTTCAGCGCCGGCCCCGGTCAGCCGACCGAGCAAGCCGGCAAGCCTGCCGGCGCGCGCGGCCGCAACTCGGCCTGCAGGCAAAGGGAATAGCCCGGCCGCCGCTCCTATGGCCTTGTCCAGTCCGCCTCCCAAATTGAGCGGCAAGGCCGGAGGGAATGACAGCGACTGGGAAAGCTTCTGAGCCGTCGCTAGCCTTCCTGCCTCAAGGGGGAGTGTCGCTCCAGCTCATCCACATAGTCGGTGATGCCCAGCGTTTCACGCTCCAGAAAGCGTTCGATGGCACTGGCGAACTCCGGGTGTGACAGCCAGTGGGCGCTGCTCGTGCGCACGGGCAGCAGGGCACGGGCCAGCTTATGCTCCCCCTGCGCACCGCCCTCGAAGCGGTGATATCCCTGCTGGATGCACCACGCCAGCGGGCTGTAATAGCAGGCCTCGAAATGCAGGCAGTCGACCCGCTCCAGCGCACCCCAGTAGCGTCCCCAGGCCACTTTCTCCTTTCCGGCATCGCTGACGGCAATCAGGCTGCTGGCGACAGGCCGGCCCTGGCGTTCGGCGATGAAGAGCAGCCAGTGCTGCGACTGCGTGCCGGCGACCTCTTCGAAAAAACGTCGACTCAGATAGGGCGGGTTGCCGTGCTCGAGGTAGGTCTGCTCATAACAACGGTAGAAAAAATCCCAGTCTTCGACGCTGATGTCCGCGCCACGGGCATGGCGCAGCGTCACGCCGGCCGCTTGCACCTTGCGCCGTTCCTGCCGGATCTTCTTGCGTTTTTCCTGGTTCAGGGCGGCCAGAAAATCCTCCATGTCACGGTAGAGAACAGTGTTCCTGTTCTGCCAGTGAAACTGCACGGTATGGCGCAGGAGCAGGCCGGCTTGCTCCGAACTGCTGATGTCGGCGGGCGCGCCAAACAGCAGGTGCAGGGAAGAGCAGCCGGCTTCACGGCACAGGTCCAGGGCCGCTTCGATCAGCGCCGTGCGTGCCGCCGCATCGCGGGCCAGCAGTCGGCTGCCGGGCACCGGCGTGAAAGGCACGGCCACCACGGCCTTGGGGTAGTAGGCGCGACCGTGGCGATGGTGGGCATCCGCCCAGGACCAGTCGAAAACGTATTCACCGCGTGAGTGGCTTTTCAGGTAGAGCGGGCAGGCAGCCTGCAGGCATCCTGCGGTGTCCCACAGGGTGAGGAAACGCGGCGTCCAGCCGCTGGCCGGCACGGCGCTGCCGCTGCGGTGCAGTGCGGCCAGGTAGGCGTGCTGCATGAAGGGGGTGGGCTGGGCCTGCAGCGCCAGCAACTCATCCCAGAGCCGGGCCTCGATCCGCAAAGGTGTGTCGAGCACCCGGATGACATAATTGCTTTTACTCACGCTGCTTCCCGACTTCTCTTGCCTTCCATGACCCTGCGTATCTGCCTTGCCCAGCTCAACTTCGTCGTCGGCGACATGGCGGGCAATGCGCAGAAAATCATCGCTGCCGCGCGTGAGGCTCACGCCAGCGGTTCGCGCCTGCTGCTCACGCCCGAACTCTCCATCTGCGGTTATGCCGCCGAGGACCTGTTTTTCCGACCGTCCTTCATCGCCGCCTGTGATGATGCCGTGAAAACAGTGGCCCGCGAGCTGGCCGGGTTAAAGGAGATGACCGTGGTGGTGGGCCATCCGGCCGCCATCGAGGCGGGCGGGCCGCGCACGCGTTCGGTGACCGTGCCCAACCGCGTCAACGCGGCCAGTGTGCTGTGCGAGGGGCGGGTCGTGGCCGCCTATGCCAAGCGCGAGCTGCCCAACTACCAGGTCTTTGACGAGCGGCGCTACTTTGTGCCGGGCCGCGAGGCCTGCGTCTTCGAAGCGTGCGGCGTCAAGGTGGGCCTGCTGATCTGCGAGGACGCCTGGTACGAGGTCCCGGCACGGGAGGCTCGGGCGGCCGGGGCCGAACTGCTGGCCGTGATCAACGCCTCGCCCTTCCACGTGGGCAAGGGGGGCGAACGTGAGGAGATGATGCGGCAGCGGGTGCGGGACTGCGGCCTGCCCCTGGTCTATGCGCACCTGGTGGGCGGGCAGGATGAAGTGGTGTTCGAGGGCCACTCCTTTGCCTTGCAGACCGATGGCGCCCTGGCGGCACGGGCGCCAAGTTTCGTAGACGATCTGTTCACGCTTACCGTCGAGCGCACCGCGACCGGTCTGCGGCTGGGTGGAACCATTGAACCCGATCGCAGCGCCGACGCCGATCTCTGGGACGCCCTGGTGCTGGGCGTGCGCGACTACGTGGGCAAGAACGGATTCCCCGGGGCCATCCTGGGTCTGTCGGGTGGCATCGATTCGGCCCTGGTGCTGGCCATCGCGGTCGACGCGCTGGGCGCGGACAAGGTACGCACGGTCATGATGCCCTCGCCCTACACGGCCGACATCAGCTGGATCGATGCGCGTGACATGGCCCAGCGCCTGGGCGTGCAGTACGACGAGATCTCCATCGCGCCCGAGTTCGAAGCCTTCAAGGCCTCGCTGGCGGCCGAGTTTCGAGATCTGCCCGAGGACACGACCGAGGAAAACATCCAGGCGCGCATCCGCGGCACGTTGCTGATGGCCCTGTCCAACAAGAGCGGGCGCATCGTGCTGACCACGGGCAACAAGTCCGAAATGGCCACGGGCTACTGCACGCTGTATGGCGATATGGCGGGCGGTTTTGCCGTCATCAAGGACCTGGCCAAGACCACGGTGTTCCGGCTGGCGCGCTGGCGCAATGCCCACGACCCGCACGGCAGCGGCGCCGACCCGATCCCCGAGCGCATCATCACGCGCCCGCCGAGCGCCGAACTGCGGCCCGACCAGAAGGACCAGGACAGCCTGCCCGCGTACGAGGTGCTGGACGCCATCGTCGAGCGTTATATGGAGAACGATCAGGGCATCGAGGAAATCGTGGCCCAGGGTTATGCGCGGTCCGACGTGGAGAAGGTGACGCGGCTGATCAAGCTCAACGAATACAAGCGGCGGCAGGCGCCGGTAGGCATCCGCGTGACCCACCGCAGTTTCGGCAAGGATTGGCGTTATCCTATTACCAACAAGTTCCGGGCCTGACTTGCATCGCAAGCGGGCCGATTCTCAGCTTACTCATCGACAGGAAGAATAACCATGAAGCAGATCACCGCCATCATCAAGCCCTTCAAGCTCGAGGAAGTCCGCGAGGCTCTGGCCGAGTGCGGCGTGACCGGCCTGACCGTCACCGAGGTCAAGGGCTTCGGCCGCCAGAAAGGGCATACCGAGCTCTACCGCGGCGCCGAATACGTGGTGGATTTTCTGCCCAAGGTCAAGGTCGAGGTGGTGGTCAAGTCCGATGATGTGGACCGCTGCGTCGACGCCATCGTCAAGGCCGCCCGCACCGGCAAGATCGGCGACGGCAAGATCTTCATCACCTCGGTCGAGCGCGTGGTGCGTATCCGCACCGGCGAACTCGACAACGCGGCGGTTTAAATCCCGTCCAGGCGGGCGGCGGGCGCCAAGCCGGCCTCCTGCACCAGGCTGCTGAGCAGGGACACTGGTTCGCTGCCGGTCTGGATCAGGCCCATCTGCCAGTCGCTGAGGAATTGCTGCTGCACCGTCGCGGCCAGGAAGGCCAGCAGGCCGTCGTAGTAGCCGCCGCAGTTCAGGATCCCGACCGGCTTGTCGTGGTAGCCCAGCTGGCGCCAGGTCCAGACCTCGAACAGTTCCTCGAAAGTGCCGATGCCGCCCGGCAGGGCCACAAAGGCGTCGGCGCGCTCGGCCATCATGCGTTTGCGGTCGTGCATGGTATCCACGATGTGCAGTTCGGTGCAATCGTGCAGCGCCCATTCTTTCTCCACCAGGGCCTTGGGAATGACGCCGACGACACGGCCCCCGGCCTCCAGGGTCGATTCGGCCACGACACCCATCAACCCGGCCTTGCCGCCACCGTAGACGAGTTGCCCGCCGCGCCGTCCGATCCACTGCCCCACGGTACGTGCCAGGACGGCAAACTGCGGATCCAGGCCCGGGCGTGAGCCGCAGTAGACGCAGAGGGAAAAGGAGGGGGTCATGCGAGGAAGCGCTGGTAGAGGGCGGCGCCCCAGATGCCGGCACAGAGCAGCAGGCTGAGCAGCACAGCGGCGCTGCCCATGTCCTTGGCGCGTTTGGAGAGGTCGTGCCACTCGGGGCCGATGCGGTCGATGGCAGTCTCGATGCCGGTGTTGAGCAGCTCGACGATCATGACCAGCAGCACCGAAGCGGCGAGCAGGGATGTTTCGGTCCAGTTGCGGCCTATCCACAGCGAGAGCGGCAGCAGCACGATGGCGGCCACGGCTTCCTGGCGGAAGGCCGTTTCATGCCAGCCGGCGCGCAGGCCCTCGATGGAGTAGCCCAGGGCGTGCCAGACACGGTTCAGGCCGATGCGGCTTTTTTGCGGGTTGGCGGGGGAGGGGGGTGGAGTCTCGGACATGGGACGGATTGTCCCCCAGCTTCGTGACGGATCAGGGGGTGCGTGGCCGCGCATCGACCAGGCGCGTGCCGGCCAAGGCGTCGTGCCAGAACTGGCCCTGGGGATGGAAGCGGCTCAGCAAGGCCCAGACGGCGATCCAGCCCAGCACGATGACCGACGATTCGGCGCCGGAAAGATGGAAAGGGGCGATGGCGGCCAGCGGTGGCAGGAACCAGAGCCAGCTCAGCACATAACGAAGCAGGGCACGTGGCTGGCTGATCGGGCGACCCTGGCGGTCCAGGACGTGGATGTGCCAGGTCTTCATGGCCAGGGTCTGGCCCTTGGCCCAGAACCAGGTGAAGTAGATGCCCAGCACCACGAACAGGAAGGCCTGCTGCAGGGGCCGGTTGTCCAGGGCGTGGCGCGTTTGCGACAGGGCGCTGAAGAGGTAGCCGGAGATGAAGATCACGCCGAAGAGCAGCATGCCCTCGTACAGCCAGCAGGCCATGCGGCGCGCCAGCCCGGGAGTGGCCAGAACAGCTTGGGGGGGCAGCGGATCAGCCCCTGGCGCCTGAGGGGCGATCACGCGATGATCGGGGCTCACTCGGCAGGCTCGTCCTCGTAGGGGGAGCGCTCAACCTCGCTGCGGGCTTCCACACGCGGCAGCAGCGTGTATTGCTGGAGCGGGAAGGTAGCCTCGGCCACATGGGGCCGTGCTGTCGATGCCCGGCGGGGAATCTGGGTCAGTTTGGGGGTGGTGCCGGGCTTGACCGCGGTGGTCACGCCGGCTGCTTGGGGGCGAGCCTGCTGGGCGAGCTTGCGTTTTTCCTCGGGACTCAAAGCCTGATAGGCTTCCCACTCGCTGGCCTTCTGCTCGGGGCTCAAGCCCTTGATTTCCTTGAAGTTCTGGCGGGCCTGGGCACGCTGCTGCTGGCTCAAGGTGGCCCATTTGCTCATGCGCAGATGCAGTTTGACCTGCTCATCGGAACTCAGTGCCGGGTAATTTTTGGAAAGTGCCAGCCACTTGAGCTTGTGTCGCTCGCTCAGACGGTCCCAGTGTGGAGCCAGGGGCTGCAAGGCTTGACGTTGAGCGGGTGTCAGTTCCTTCCAGGCCGGTTTGCTCGCGGTGGCGACCAGGGTTCCGGCGCTGGCGCCACGGGAGGTGCGGTCGAGCCGGTGGAGCGATCGCCCGGTGACGGTCTGGCCGGCCGTGCCTTCGGACGGCGCTGCCTGAACCGGCAGGCACAGGGCAAGCAGGAGCACTGACATCCAGCCGCCCCGAGCGGCGGGGCCTGGTTGGCGGAAGGTGTGGGTTGAGCAGGCCATCGGGTGCATGGCTCAGTTTTGTTGCAGCTGGTCCAGCCGCGCCTTGAGGAACTGGGCGAAGCCGGGGTCGGCATAGGCGTCGGGCGGCAGGTCGTCGGTCAGGATGGCGGCATCGAGCTCGGCCAGTTCCTCGGCGATCTGGTTGGTTCCTGCCATCTGGATGGTCACCAGGCCCGCGATCAGCGCCAGCAGGGGCACGAGGGACACCAGCCGGGGCCACAGCCCGCGCTCATCCTCGCCGCCACCCAGCGCCGCCACGCCGCCGCCCAGGGAGATGCCGGCGGTTTCCCGGGCCTGGACTTCACGGTACTTGCCCATGGCTTGCAGGCGCGCGACACGCAGCCGCTCACTGATGTCGTGCGGCAGGGCCGAGGCGGACGCATCCAGGCGGGCCGCCAGTTGGCGACCATAACGGTCCTGGATGGACAGATAGCCGTCGCTGATCATCTGTTTCATAGTTGTATTCCCTTGGCCCTCAAGGCTTTGTTCAGAGCCTGAACCGCCCTGGAGCAGTGTGTTTTCACACTGCCTTCGGAGCAGCCCATGGCCGCAGCGGTTTCCGCCACGTCCAGTTCCTCCCAGTAACGCATCAGGAAGGCTTCCCGTTGACGGGCGGGCAGTTCCTGGATTTCCATCTCGATTTCGCGCAAGATCTGGGCCCGTTGGGTCGAGCTTTCTGCACTTTCGACCTGGGTGGCCTGATCCGAACTGTCAAGATTTTCCAACAGATTGAATTCGCCGTCATCCCCCTCGGATTCGAAGTCGCTGAGGTTGGAGAACAGGGCGTTGCGCGTCTTCTGCCGGCGGAACCAGTCCAGGGTGGTGTTGGACAGGATGCGCTGGAAGAGCATGGGCAGCTCATCGGGCGGCTTGTGGCTGTAGTGCTCCACCAGCTTCATCATGCTGTCCTGCACGATATCCAGTGCCGCCTCGTCATTGCGCACATGGTAGACCGAACGCTTGAAAGCGCGTTTTTCCACGCTTTTGAGGAAGTCGGACAGTTCTTTTTCGGTGGCCAAGGGCTGGAACCAGGGGGCGCGAGGGTATTTCTGAGAGGCTGAGGCGGCTTTGGGGCTGCATTATGGCACTGCGTGCATACATTTATGCGCTCTTGGCTGCCAATTTGAATGCTGCGGTGCGATAATGCGCGCTGCGAATCAAAAAGCAAACGGGTCACGGTCCGGCGCGGCTATCCATGGCGCCCATGGCCTTGACCTCAAGTCCCGACGCGATGTCACAAGCGTTTGTGAAGGGGCACCCAAGGTTTTTCGTCAGAGAAATTCACAAAGGTTCATCATGGAAATTTCCAAGGCTGAAATCACTTCCGCCGCGGCAGCCAGTGCTGCCGGTCAGGGAGAAGAGTTGCGTGGCGCCGAGGTCCTCGTCAAGGCGCTGCAGGCAGAGGACGTCAAGTACGTCTGGGGCTATCCCGGCGGCGCCGTCCTGCACATCTACGACGCTTTTTACAAGCAGGACACCATCCAGCACATCCTGGTGCGCCACGAGCAGGCCGCCGTGCATGCCGCCGACGGCTATGCGCGCGCCACCGGCGACGTGGGCGTAGCGCTGGTCACCTCCGGTCCCGGCGTGACCAATGCCATCACCGGGATTGCCACGGCCTACATGGACAGCATTCCGATGGTGATCATCACCGGACAGGTGCCCACCGCCGCCATCGGCCTGGACGCCTTCCAGGAGTGCGACACTGTCGGCATCACCCGACCCATCGTCAAGCACAACTTCCTGGTCAAGGACGCCAAGGACCTGGCCGAGACCATGAAAAAGGCCTTCCACATCGCCCGCAGCGGCCGTCCCGGCCCCGTGGTGGTGGACATTCCCAAGGACGTCTCCTTCAAGAAAGTGCCTTACGCCGGTTACCCCGAGTCGGTGACCATGCGCTCCTACAACCCGGTGCGCAAGGGCCATGCGGGCCAGATCCGCAAGGCGCTGCAGTTGCTGCTGACAGCCAAGCGACCCTACATCTACACCGGTGGCGGTGTTCTGCTGGGCAATGCCACGGCCGAATTGCGCACCCTGGTGGACATGCTGGGTTACCCGGTGACCAACACCCTGATGGGCCTGGGCGCCTACCCGGCGACCGATCCCAAGTTCGTGGGCATGCTGGGCATGCACGGCACGATCGAGGCCAACAACGCCATGCAGAACTGCGACGTGCTGCTGGCCGTGGGCGCGCGTTTCGACGATCGCGTGATCGGCAACCCCAAGCACTTCGCGCAGAACGAGCGCAAGATCATCCACATCGACATCGACCCGTCGAGCATCTCCAAGCGCGTCAAGGTCGACATCCCGATCGTGGGCGACGTCAAGGACGTGCTGACCGAGATGATCGCCATGATCAAGGAAAGCCCGGCCCGACCCGATGCGAGTGCGCTGGGTTCCTGGTGGGAGGCGATCGATGGCTGGCGCAAGCGCGACTGCCTGAAGTACGACCGTGGCAACAAGGACGTGATCAAGCCGCAGTACGTGATCGAGACTCTGTGGAACATGACCAAGGACGTCGAGGCCTACATCACGTCCGACGTCGGCCAGCACCAGATGTGGGCGGCCCAGTACTACAAGTTCAACGAGCCGCGTCGCTGGATCAACTCCGGCGGCCTGGGCACCATGGGCGTGGGCATCCCCTACGCCATGGGCATCAAGCTGGCCAAGCCCGAGAGCGAGGTCTATTGCGTGACGGGCGAGGGCTCGGTGCAGATGTGCATCCAGGAGCTGTCGACCTGCCTGCAGTACAACACGCCGATCAAGATCCTGTCGCTGAACAACCGCTACCTGGGCATGGTGCGCCAGTGGCAGGAGATCGAGTACTCCGGCCGCTACAGCCACAGCTACATGGACGCGCTGCCCGACTTCGTGAAGCTCGCCGAGGCCTATGGCCACGTCGGTATGCTGATCGAGAAGCCGCAGGACGTGGAGCCGGCGCTGCGCGAGGCACGCAAGCTCAAGGACCGCACGGTCTTCATGGACTTCCGCACCGACCCCACCGAGAACGTGTTCCCGATGGTCAAGGCCGGCATGGGCATCACCGAGATGCTGCTGGGAGCCGAAGACCTGTAAGCCGGTGGTGCGGCCGCTCAGGCCGCGCCACTCTCAAACCAAGACGAATCTATTGCCCGCCAAGCCCGGTCGTTACCGCGACCGGGGGAGGGCGGCGAAAGCGAAAGCTTCCGCGGAGGCCGGCCCGCAAGGGCTGGCCGGAGCGAAAAGAGGAATCCATACATATGAAACACATCATTGCAGTACTGCTGGAGAACGAGCCTGGCGCGCTCTCCCGCGTGGTGGGTCTGTTCTCGGCCCGTGGTTACAACATCGAATCCCTGACCGTCGCACCGACGGAAGACCCGAGCCTCTCGCGCATGACGATCGAGACCACCGGCTCGGACGACGTGATCGAGCAGATCACCAAACACCTGAACCGTCTGATCGAAGTCGTCAAGGTCGTCGACCTGACCGAGGGCGCCTACATCGAGCGCGAGCTCATGATGGTCAAGGTGCGCGCGGTGGGCAAGGAGCGCGAGGAGATGAAACGCATGGCGGATATCTTCCGCGGTCGTATCATCGACGTCACCGACAAGAGCTACACCATCGAGATGACGGGTGACCAGTCCAAGAACGATGCCTTCATCGAGGCGATCGATCGCGGCGCGATCCTGGAGACGGTGCGTACCGGCAGCAGCGGCATCGGCCGTGGCGAGCGCATTCTGCGCGTCTGAGTTTTTTTGACCCGTTTTATCCCAAGGAGAAAGAAGTGAAAGTTTTCTACGACAAGGACTGTGATCTGAGCCTGATCAAGGGCAAGACCGTCGCGATCATCGGTTACGGCAGCCAGGGCCATGCCCATGCCCAGAACCTGAACGACAGCGGCGTCAAGGTCGTGGTCGGACTGCGCAAGGGCGGCGCCTCGTGGGACAAGGTCGGCAAGGCCGGCCTGACCGTGATGGAAGTGAATGACGCCGTCAAGTCGGCCGACGTGGTCATGATCCTGCTGCCCGACGAGCAGATCGCCGAGGTGTACACCAACAACGTGGCCCCCAACATCAGGAAGGGCGCCTCGCTGGCCTTCGCCCACGGCTTCAATGTGCACTACAACCAGGTTGTGCCGCGCGCCGATCTGGACGTGTGGATGGTGGCCCCCAAGGCGCCCGGCCACACCGTGCGCAACACCTACACCCAGGGCGGCGGCGTGCCCCATCTGGTGGCGGTGCACCAGGACAAGAGCGGCAAGGCCCGTGACCTGGCCCTGTCCTACGCCATGGCCAATGGTGGCGGCAAGGCCGGCATCATCGAGACCAACTTCAAGGAAGAGACCGAAACCGACCTGTTCGGCGAGCAGGCAGTGCTGTGCGGTGGCGCCGTCGAGCTGATCAAGATGGGTTACGAGACCCTGGTCGAGGCCGGCTACGCTCCCGAGATGGCCTACTTCGAGTGCCTGCACGAGCTCAAGCTGATCGTGGACCTGATCTACGAAGGCGGCATCGCGAACATGAACTACTCGATCTCCAACAATGCCGAGTATGGCGAGTACGTGACCGGCCCCGAGGTGATCAACGAGCAGTCGCGCGCCGCCATGCGCAACGCGCTCAAGCGCATCCAGAACGGCGACTACGCCAAGATGTTCATCCTGGAAGGCCGCACCGGCTACCCCAGCATGACGGCCCGCCGCCGCAACACGGCCGACCACAGTATCGAGAAGGTGGGCGGCCAGCTGCGCGCCATGATGCCCTGGATCGCCAAGAACAAGCTGGTCGACCAGACCCGCAACTGATCGCTTTCCACCGCTGACAACAAGGCCACTTCGGTGGCCTTGTTTTTTTGTCTCACGCAAGCGTGGTCTGCCTTACACTTGCCGCCATGAATACTCAAGACCTTGATCTGCAGACCTGCCCTTGCGGGACGGAGGTGCGACATGCATGATGGCGTAGAGGATCGCATCGGCGAAGGGGAGGCCGTGATGGTGCGCAAGCGCCGCAAGGGCATCTACATCCTGCCCAATCTGTTCACCCTGGGCGGCCTGTTTGGCGGTTTTTATGCCGTCGTCATGGCCATGAACGGGCGGTTCGACCTGGCCGCCATCGGTGTCTTCTCCGCCATGGTGCTGGACAGCCTGGACGGGCGTGTGGCGCGCATGACCAATACCCAGAGCGCCTTTGGCGAGCAGATGGATTCGCTGTCCGACATGGTGTCCTTTGGTGCGGCGCCCGCCCTGATCGCCTATGAGTGGGCGCTCAAGGGGCTGGGGCGCTGGGGCTGGATTGCGGCTTTTGTCTACTGTGCCTGTGCGGCACTGCGCCTGGCGCGTTTCAACGTCAACACGGGTGTGGTGGACAAGCGTTACTTCCAAGGCCTGCCTTCGCCTGCCGCAGCGGCCCTTGTGACTGGTTTCATCTGGATCATGACCGAGCTGGATGTGACGGGGCCGGCCGTGGCCTGGCCCATGTTCGTGCTGGCCCTTTACGCCGGCCTGACCATGGTCAGCAATGTGCCCTTCTACAGTTTCAAGGACGTTCATATGAAGAAGAGCGTGCCCTTCGTGGTGATCGTCCTGATCGCCCTGGGCATTGCGGTCGTCAATATCCATCCGCCGGTGGTGCTGTTCGGCGTCTTCGTGGTCTACGGTCTCAGCGGTTATGTCATCTATGCCTGGCGCAAGGCCAAGGGCAAGCCGACCAGTGTCATCAGCACCTCGACCGACGAGCCTGAAGAGCGCGGGCTGCATCAGTAATGGGTGTCATAGAACAGGGCTATGCACACGGTGTTTGATTGTGGTACATTGAGGCCATGAACAAGTTTTCGCTAGCACTACTGCTGCGACGCCACAACGGGCGGAATTAGTAGCGCGCGCGAAATTCCCATCAAAGGCCCGTATGCATCCGCAGCGGGCCTTTTGCTTTTACGGTTGTTGATTTTGTTGAAGACGAACAGGAGTTTGAGATGGCTGAGAAATTGATCATTTTCGATACGACTTTGCGTGACGGCGAGCAGTCGCCCGGCGCTTCCATGACCAAGGACGAGAAGCTGCGAATTGCACGCCAGCTCGAGCGCCTGAAGGTGGACGTGATCGAGGCTGGTTTCGCCGCCAGTTCGAACGGGGACTTCGAGGCTGTGCAGGGTATTGCCAACACGATCAAGGACTCCACGATCTGTTCGCTGTCGCGCGCCAATGACCGCGACATCGCACGCGCGGCCGAAGCGCTCAAGGGCGCGAACCGGGCCCGCATCCACACCTTCATCGCCACCTCGGCCCTCCACATGGAGAAAAAGCTGCGCATGACACCGGAGCAGGTTCTGGAGCAGGCGAAACTTTCCGTGCGGTATGCGCGCAATCTGGTGGAAGATATCGAATTCAGCCCGGAGGATGGCTACCGCAGTGATGTTGACTTCCTCTGCCGCGTGCTGGAGGCGGTGATCAAGGAGGGCGCCACCACCCTCAACATACCCGACACTGTGGGTTATGCCGTGCCCGAGCTGTATGGCCACTTCATCAAGACCCTGCGCGAACGCATTCCCAACTCGGACAAGGCGATCTGGTCGGTGCATTGCCACAACGATCTGGGCATGGCGGTGGCCAATTCCCTGGCCGGCGTGAAGATCGGTGGTGCGCGTCAGGTCGAATGCACCATCAACGGTCTGGGCGAGCGCGCCGGCAACTGCAGCCTGGAGGAGATCGTGATGGCGGTGAAGACGCGCCGCGACTATTTCAATCTGGATGTCGGCATCGACACCACCCAGATCGTGCCGGCCAGCCGCATGGTCAGCCAGACCACCGGGTTCGTGGTGCAGCCCAACAAGGCCGTGGTTGGCGCCAATGCCTTCGCCCACGCTTCGGGCATCCACCAGGACGGCGTGCTCAAGGCGCGGGATACCTATGAAATCATGCGCGCCGAGGACGTGGGCTGGAGCGCCAACAAGATCGTGCTGGGCAAGCTGTCCGGCCGGAACGCCTTCAAGCAGCGCCTGCAGGACCTGGGTGTGAGCCTGGAGAGCGAAGGAGAGCTCAACACCGCCTTTGCCCGCTTCAAGGAACTGGCCGACCGCAAGAGCGAGATCTTCGACGAGGACATTCTGGCCCTGGTGAGCGACGAGAGCGTGGCCAGTGAGAAGGAACAGTACGGCTTCATCTCGCTTTCGCAACACAGCGAAACCGGCGAACGTCCGCATGCCTCCATCGTGATCACGGTGGAAGGCAAGGAGGTGCACGGCGCATCGGATGGCAATGGCCCGGTGGACGCCTCGCTCAAGGCCATCGAGTCGCACGTCAAGAGCGGCGCCGAGATGGTGCTGTATTCCGTCAATGCCATCAGCGGCTCGACCGAAAGCCAGGGCGAGGTGACGGTGCGCCTGCAAAACAGCGGCCGTGTGGTCAACGGGGTCGGATCGGACCCCGATATCGTGGTGGCGTCCGCCAAGGCTTATCTCAGCGCACTCAACAAGTTGCACAGCAAAGCTGACCGGGTGGCTGCCCAGGGCTAGGGTTATTACCTGGATATGTAAGACTTTGTTTAGAAAAGCGACACAAGTGGTTGATCCAGCTTGATATTTTCGGTATAACCTTGCCTGTGCTGGTGCCATGTATCCATGGCATCCATTTATTTCCTGTGCAGGGTCGGACTGGTGAACCACTTCCATCGTTTTATCTGGGCTTTGACGGCGTCGCTGTCCCTGGTGTTTGCAGCATCCGGGCTGGCGTTCGCGGCATCAGCCAACGGGAGCAATGGCAACCAGACCGGGGCCAAGCCCAAGGTGCTCAAGATCAGCCACCAGGGCAAACGCAAGACCTACGCCAAGCGTCCCGCGGCCCGGATTGTGCGTCCGGCGCGGCCTTCGGATGGCATGCGCGCCGGCTTGCACGGTGTGGCCGATCCCCTGTCCCTGCGTTCCAGCGTGGCCTATGTCATCGACCAGGAAACCCAGGAAGTGTTGCTCAGCAAGAACGAAGAGGCCGTGCTGCCCATTGCCTCGCTGACCAAGCTCATGACGGGCCTGCTGATCAGCGAAGCCGAGCTGTCCCTGGACGAGATGATCACCATCACCCAGGACGATGTGGATACGGAAAAAGGCAGCACCTCGCGCCTGCGTGTGGGCTCGACCCTGAGCCGCGGCGAGCTGATGCATCTGGCCTTGATGTCCAGTGAGAATCGTGCCGCCCATGCCTTGGGGCGCACCTATCCGGGTGGCTTGCAGGTCTTTGTCGAAATGATGAACGCCAAAGCCCAGTTGCTGGGCATGCAGGACACGCAGTATGTCGAGCCCACGGGCTTGTCCAGCAAAAACCGCTCCAGCGCCAGGGATCTGGCCGTGCTGGTCAACGTGGCCTCCGATGACAGCCTGTTGCGTGAATACTCCACCTCGCCGGCTTACCAGGTGGCCGTCGGGCGCCGCAAGCTCGTGTTCAGCAACACCAATCGCCTGGTGCGCAACCCGACCTGGGAAATCGGTCTGCAAAAGACCGGCTACATCTCCGAGGCAGGTCAGTGCCTGGTCATGCAGGCCAAGGTGGCCGGTCGCAACCTCATCATGGTGTTTCTGGATTCCGCCGGCAAGCTCAGCCGCCTCGGTGACGCCGAGCGTGTGAGGCGCTGGGTTGAATCGATACCGGCCAAGGCGCCCGGACCGATGACCGAGAACCTGATCGATGCCCCAGCCCCGGTTCGTCTGATCAGCGTCAGTTCCTGACAGCAGGCCCCCGGGGGCCTTGTTTCAGCGCTTCTCCGCGCTGCCGGCCTGGTAGCCCAGCATGCGCGAAATTTCACTGGCCACGGTCTGTAACTTGGGCAGCCATTCCTTGTCCAGCCGCCCCGTCGGCGCCGAGATTGACAGCCCCGCCACCAGCTTGCCCTGGTCGTCGTGGATGCCGGCGGCCATGCAGTGCACCCCCAGTTCCAGTTCCTCGTCGTCATGTGCGGTGCCGTACTGGCGCACCTTGGAGAGTTCACGCTCAAGCACTGGCAGCTGGGTGATGCTGTTCTTGGTATGGCCGGAGAGGCCGGTGCGCGTGGCATAGGCCCGTACGCGCTGCGGATCGTCGGCGGCCAGGAAGAGCTTGCCTACCGAGGTGAGGTGCAGGGGCGCACGGCCACCGATGGCGCGCACCACCTGCATGCCTGAGCGTTCGCTGTAGGCGCGCTCGATGTAGACGATCTCGTCGCCCTGGCGCATGCTCAGGTTGACGGGCTGCTGGATCAGGCGGTGCAGTTCGCGCATGGGGGCGATGGCCGCATCACGGACATTGAGGCGTGCCTTGACCAGATTGCCCAGTTCCAGCAGACGCATGCCCAGGCGATAGGTGCCAGGCTGCGGCCGGTCGACGTAACGACCACTGGCCAGGTCGTTGAGGATGCGGTGGGCGGTGGAGGGATGGAGCCCGGTCTTTTCGCTGATTTCCTTGAGCGAAATCGCTTCTTCACGCGACGCCAGCACATCCATCAGTGTGAACATCCGTTCGATCACCTGTACGGTCGGGGTGGCAACCGCATCCGGATCTTTTTTCTTCATCGGGTACTCTCCAGCAGGAGTTCCGATTTTACCTCGTGAAATCGTTACCTGACCAAGGGCATGCTGCCGTCGGGCCTGGCTGCCAGCCACTGGCCCTGCAACAGAAGCTCGTGCGGGCTGAAGCGGGCCTTGTAGTTCATTTTCGGGCTGTCTTCGATCCAGTAACCGAGGTAGACGTGTGGCAGGCCCAGCTGCCGTGCCTGCTCGATCTGCCAGAGCACGCTGTAGGTGCCGTAGCTGGCCTCGTGGCCGGGTTCGTAGAAGGTGTAGACGGCGGAGAGGCCATCGTCCAGCACGTCCAGCACGGACACCATGCACAGGGCGCCAGGGGAGCCGTCGGCCAGCGTTTCACGGAACTCGATCAGGCGCGAGTTGACGCGGCTTTGCAGCAGGAACTGGGTGTACTGGTCAATGCTGTCCTGGTCCATGCCGCCGCCTGCGTGGCGGCCGTTCTGGTAACGCAGATAGAGCTGGTAATGCTCGGGCACGAAGCACAGGCGCGAGACGCGGACCTGCAGGCTCAGGTGCTGCTTCCAGGCGCGCCGCTGGCTGCGGGTGGGCTGGAAGTCCTGTACGCGCACGCGCAGCGGGATGCAGGCCTGGCAGCCATCGCAGTGCGGCCGGTAGGTGAACATGCCGCTGCGGCGAAAGCCCTGGGCGACGAGTCCTGAATACGTGGAGTTGTTGATCAGGTGGCTGGGCGTGGCGACCTGCGAACGGGCCAGGCGGCCGCCCAGATAACTGCACGGGTAGGGTGCCGTGGCATAGAACTGCAGACTCTGAAGGGGCAGATCCTTGAGATGCGTCACGTCGACTCCGCGGGGGCCATCATCAGTTCACGCCAGTATAGGGGTTCGAACTGCCAGCGGGGACCAGGCTGCAACTGGGCTGCCGTGATGTGGCGCAAAAAATCCACACGGGGCACCTCGTGGGCTCCCAGCGAGGCCAGATGCTGGGTGTTCTGCTGGCAGTCGATCGTGCTGATGCCCTGCAGGCGGCAGAAGGCCACCAGGGCGGTCAGCGCGATCTTGGAGGCGTCGCTGGCTCGCGTGAACATGGATTCACCGAACACGGCCCGGCCCAGGGCCACACAGTAGAGGCCACCCATAAGCCGTCCATCGATCCAGGTCTCGACGCTGTGCGCATGGCCGGCGCGGTGCAGCTCGGTATAGGCCTGCACCATGGGCGGGACGATCCAGGTGCCATCCTGACCCTCACGCGGGCTTCCCGCGCAGGCGCCGATCACCTGCTCGAAAGCCGAGTCGAAGCGGATTTCACAGCCGGGACTCGTGCTGAATTTCTGCAAGGTCTTGCGCAGCGAGCGATGCAGGCGGAACTGCGCCACCTCCAGCACCATGCGAGGGTCCGGGCTCCACCAGAGGATGGGCTGGCCGGTGCTGAACCAGGGAAAGATGCCCTGCCCATAGGAGCGCCGCAGGGTGGGCACATCCAGAGCGCCACCGGCGGCCAGCAGGCCTGGCGCTTCCGAGCCTGGGCCCCAGGCCTGGCTCACGGGCGGAAAGTCTTCGCCGGCTTGCAACCATGGCAGAGGAAAGGAGCGTGCGCGCATGTGGAAACTTTATCCCAAGGACGCCTTTGCGGACTGCAAGAGTGCCTGCCGGTAGAATACGGGCCTAGTCGGGGCGTAGCGCAGCCTGGTAGCGCATCTCGTTTGGGACGAGAGGGTCGTACGTTCGAATCGTATCGCCCCGACCATTTCTCTTCCATCTCCTTCTGCCATCTCCTTCTGATCTCCATGAGATCCCATCTGTCCCCGCTCGTGCTGTTGCTGTCGTTCCTGGCTTGCCTGCCGGCCGGCGCCTGGACGCTCACGGGCCGGGTGTCGGCAGTTGTCTCGGGCGACACCATCAAGGTCGTCGACGACAGGAAGGTGCAGCACACCGTGCGGCTGGCCGGTCTGGATGCTCCGGAAAAATTTCAGGCCCATGGCCAGCGTTCCCTGGACTCCCTGCGTGAGCTGGTGTTCCAGCGCGGCGTGGTGGTGGACATTCCCGGTAACGACAAAAGCACGCCGCGTCGGGGCAAGGTGCTGGTGCAGGGCATGCACGTGAATCTGGAGCAATTGCAGCGCGGCATGGCCTGGTACGACCGGGCTCAGGTTCGCGATGTGCCGGTGGCCGACCGGGAGGCCTATGCCGCCGCCGAGGCCGAGGCACGGCAGCAGCGTGTGGGGCTCTGGCGTGATCCCCGGCCCATCCCGCCCTGGGAGTACCGCCAGGGTCTCAGGAAATAGGGCAGTCGGGCCAACCTCAGCCGCGCAGTGTCTCGATGGCAAATTGCGGTTGCAGCCAGCGGTCGACGGCAGCTCTCAATGGCTCGGGATGGCCGGTGGTGCTCAGGTGTGGCAACGGGTGTCCCGTGACCGCAGGCTCGGGCAGTACGCGGCGTGTCTGTCGTGCCACCGGGGCGCCGCTGTCAACCAGGGTCACCTGTGGGCCCAGCAGGTCCTGGAGCGTGTCCGCAATCAGCGGGTAATGGGTGCAGCCCAGGACCACGGTGTCGATCCCATCATTGCCAAAGCGCCCCATGGCCGCGGTGTAACTCCGGCTCAGCGCCAGCGCGCGCTCGAAGTCCTGGCGCTCGATGGCATCGGCCAGGCCGTCGCAGGGTTGCAGAACGAATTCGGCCTGGTCTTTCAGTGTGGCCAGCAGGGCCTGGAACTTGGCGCTTTGCAGGGTGCTGCGCGTGGCCATCACGCCCACGCGGTGTGTGCGGCTGACCTGTGCCGCGGGCTTGAGCGCGGGCTCCACACCGATGATGGGCAGTTCCGGATGTTGCTCGCGCAGCAGGGCGATGGCCGCGGCGGTGGCCGTGTTGCAGGCCACGACCAGGGCCTGGATGTCGTGCGCCTGGATCAGGTGGCGAGCGATGGCCTGCGAGCGTTCGATCACGTGCCCGCTCTCGCGTTCGCCATAAGGCGCGTGGCCGCTGTCGGCCACGTAGACAAAAGGCTGGTGCGGCAGTTCGGCACGCAGGGCCCGGAGGACGCTGAATCCCCCGATGCCGCTGTCGAAGACGCCGACCGGTCGCGTCACGGGGCTCAGGCAGTGGCCAGCGAGATGCCCTTGAACTCGCCGCTGGCAATTCGGCGGCTCCACTCGGCCGGGCCGGTGACGTGGGCGCTGGTGCCACCGGCATCGACCGCCACGGTGACGGGCATGTCCACCACGTCGAATTCGTAGATGGCTTCCATGCCCAGGTCTTCGAAGCCCACGACCTTGGCGGTCTTGATGGCCTTGCTGACCAGGTAGGCGGCGCCGCCCACGGCCATCAGGTAGGCGCTCTTGTGCTGGCGGATCACTTCCACGGCCTCGGGGCCGCGTTCGGCCTTGCCGATCATGGCGATCAGGCCGGTCTGGCCCAGCATGGTCTCGGTGAACTTGTCCATGCGCGTGGCGGTGGTGGGGCCGGCCGGGCCGACGGCCTCGCCCTTGATCGGGTCCACCGGGCCCACGTAATAGATCACGCGGTTGGTGAAGTCCACGGGCAGCCTCTCGCCCTTGGCCAGCATGTCGGCGATGCGCTTGTGAGCGGCGTCGCGGCCGGTGAGCATCTTGCCCTTGAGCAGCAGGGTGTCGCCGGGTTTCCAGCTCGCCACCTCTTCCTTGGTCAGCTTGTTCAGGTCCACGCGCTTGCTCTTCTTCGTGTCGGGCGTCCAGTTGACGTCGGGCCAGAGGTCCAGGCTGGGCGGTTCCAGGTAGACCGGACCCGAGCCGTCCATGACGAAATGCGCGTGGCGCGTGGCCGCGCAGTTGGGGATCATGGCCACAGGCTTGCTGGCCGCGTGCGTGGGGTACATCTTGATCTTCACGTCCAGCACGGTGGTCAGGCCGCCCAGGCCCTGGGCGCCGATGCCTAAGGCGTTGACCTTCTCATGCAGTTCCAGGCGCAGCTCTTCCACCTGCGTGAGCTTCTCGCCCTTGCTCGCCTTGGCCTGCAGCTCGTACATGTCCAGGTCTTCCATCAGGCTTTCCTTGGCCATCAGGACGGCTTTCTCGGCGGTGCCGCCGATGCCGATGCCCAGCATGCCCGGCGGGCACCAGCCGGCGCCCATGGTGGGCACGGTCTTGAGGACCCAGTCGACGATGGAGTCGCTGGGGTTCATCATCACCATCTTGCTCTTGTTCTCGCTGCCGCCGCCCTTGGCCGCGACAGTGACCTCCACCGTGTCACCAGCCACGATCTCCGTGAAGATGACCGCAGGCGTGTTGTCCTTGGTGTTCTTGCGGGCGAAGTGCGGATCGGCCAGCACGCTGGCACGCAGCGTATTGTCCGGATGGTTGTAGGCGCGGCGCACGCCTTCGTTGACGGCATCTTCCAGGCTGCCGCCGAAGCCTTCCCAGCGCACGTTCATGCCGACCTTGAGGAAGACGTTCACGATGCCCGTGTCCTGGCAGATCGGGCGGTGGCCCGTGGCGCTCATCTTGCTGTTGGTGAGGATCTGCGCGATGGCGTCCTTGGCGGCGGGGCTCTGCTCGCGCGCGTAGGCGCGGGCCAGGTGGGCGATGTAGTCGGCCGGGTGGTAGTAGCTGATGTACTGCAGGGCGGCGGCGACGGATTCGATCAGGTCGGCTTGCTTGATGCTGGTGCTCATGGGGATGCTCGGCTGAAGGGTCAGTGATGTTCCGCGGCGGGGGCCGACATCAGCTTGTCTGTGTAGGCAATGGCGATGGCCGACAGCAGGAAGGTGATGTGGATGGCCGTCTGGGCGATCAGCACCCGGTCGGTGTAGTTGTCCGCGTTGATGAAGGTCTTGAGCAGATGAATGGAACTGATGCCGATGATGGCGGTGGCCAGCTTGACCTTGAGCACCGAGGCATTGACGTGGCTGAGCCATTCGGGCTGGTCGCGATGGCCTTCGAGGTCCATGCGGCTGACAAAGGTTTCGTAGCCGCCGACGATGACCATGATCAGCAGATTGGAGATCATGACGACGTCGATCAGCGCCAGCACCACCAGCATGATGACCGTCTCGTTCAGCGTGGTGATGGGGGCCCCGGTCTTGTAGCCGATGCTCGTGACCAGCGCCTGCAAGGCGGCCTGGCTGCCGAAGGCGGCTTCGATCAGGTGGGTCAGCTCGACCAGGAAGTGAAACACATAAACGCCCTGCGCGGCAATCAGGCCCAGGTACAGGGGCAGTTGCAGCCAGCGGCTGGAAAAGATGAGGGCGGGCAGGGGACGCAAGGGAGACGCTTTGGACGGTTCGGGACGGGACATGGTCTGAAAATCCGGGTTTCTATCTAGACTGCGGATTCTAGGCCGCATTTCAAACCCGGCCGGGATTCGGTACATTGGCCTAGGGTCTGTTTACACTCATTTCTCAAGTGCGAACGTGGTTAAAACGGTGCCAATCTAGGTAGGCGCGCGACGACGCCCAGGCTGGCCGCCTGGGCTAGGAGTGCAACAACGATTGGCGCTGTTTTAACCACGTTCCCTACGGGTTGCGGCCAAAAAGGCCATGCGGGGTGTTGCGCGGACTGTGGCCGGGGGCTGCCCCGGCGGCGTCCACGCGCCTACCGCATGACTTTTTTTGATCCGCAACGCATCTCGAGAAATGAATGTAAACAGACCCTGGTGTGTCCAGTCAGTGACTTGTAAGCGCCAGCCCCGACATTGCGGGGCGAAACAAAAACCATTTGAGGAAACAAGCCATGAGTGCATCTTCTTCCGCCATCGAATCCGTTCTGGTCGAGAACCGTGTCTTTCCCCCGTCGGAAGCGGTGGTCAAGGCGGCGCGCATCTCCGGCATGGCGCAGTACCAGGCCATGTGCGAGGCCTTCGACAAGGATTTCGAGGGGACGTGGGCGAGGTTGGCGCGTGAGAACCTGGTCTGGGCCAAGCCCTTTACCCGCACCCTGGATGCTTCCAGGAAGCCTTTTTACAAGTGGTTCGACGACGGCGAGCTCAACGCCTCGGCCAACTGCCTGGACAAGCACATGGGCACGTCGACCGAGAACAAGACCGCCATCATTTTTGAAGCCGATGACGGCAGCGTCACCAAAGTCACGTACAAGGAGCTGCTGGCCAAGGTCAGCCAGTTTGCCAACGCCCTCAAGGCCCAGGGCATCAAGAAGGGTGACCGCGTCCTGATCTACATGCCCATGACCATCGAGGGCGTGGTGGCCATGCAGGCCTGCGCACGCATCGGCGCCACGCACTCCGTGGTGTTCGGCGGATTCTCGGCCAAGTCCCTGCAGGAGCGCATCATCGACGCTGGCGCCGTGGCCGTGATCACGGCCAACTACCAGATGCGCGGCGGTAAGGAGTTGCCGCTCAAGGCCATCGTGGACGAGGGGCTGGCCATGGGTGGCTGCGACACCATCAAGTCCGTGCTGGTCTACCAGCGTACGAGCACCGCCTGTCATATGGTCGCGGGCCGCGACATGACCTTCGCCGAGGCGCTGGCGGGGCAGAGCAGCACTTGCGCGCCGACGGCCGTGGGCGCCGAGCACCCGCTGTTCATCCTCTACACCTCCGGCTCCACGGGCAAGCCCAAGGGCGTGCAGCACGCCACCGGCGGCTACCTGCTGTGGGCGCGTCTCACCATGGACTGGACCTTTGACATCCAGCCCCGCGACATCTTCTGGTGCACGGCCGACATCGGCTGGATCACCGGCCACACCTATGTGGCCTACGGCCCCCTGGCCGCCGGTGCCACGCAGATCGTCTTCGAGGGCGTGCCGACCTACCCGAACGCCGGCCGTTTCTGGCAGATGATCGAGAAACACCAGTGCACGATCTTCTACACGGCGCCTACGGCCATCCGCTCGCTGATCAAGGCCGCCGAAGGCGACGAGAAGGTGCACCCGGCCCGCTCCAACCTCAGCAGCCTGCGCATCCTGGGCTCGGTGGGCGAGCCCATCAACCCCGAGGCCTGGATGTGGTACCACAAGCATGTGGGCGGTGAACGCTGCCCCATCGTCGACACCTTCTGGCAGACCGAGACCGGTGGCCACATGATCACCCCGCTGCCGGGCGCCACGCCCCTGGTGCCGGGCTCCTGCACTCTGCCGCTGCCGGGCATCGCGGCCGCCATCGTCGACGAAGCCGGCCATGACGTGCCCAACGGCTCGGGCGGCATCCTGGTGGTCAAGAAACCCTGGCCGTCCATGATCCGCACCATCTGGGGTGACCCGGAGCGCTTCAGGAAGAGCTACTTCCCCGAGGAACTCAAGGGCTATTACCTGGCCGGCGACGGTGCGGTGCGCAGCGCGGACCGCGGCTATTTCCGCATCACCGGCCGCATCGACGACGTGCTCAACGTCTCGGGTCATCGCATGGGCACGATGGAGATCGAATCGGCCCTGGTGTCCAAGACCGACCTGGTGGCCGAGGCCGCCGTGGTGGGCCGCCCTGACGATCTGACGGGGGAGGCCATTTGCGCCTTCGTGGTGCTCAAGCGTTCTCGTCCGACGGGTGAGGAGGCGAAGCAGATCGCCAAGGAACTGCGCGACTGGGTGGCCAAGGAGATCGGCCCGATCGCGAAACCGAAGGACATCCGCTTCGGTGACAACCTGCCCAAGACCCGCAGCGGCAAGATCATGCGCCGCCTGCTGCGCTCGATCGCCAAGGGTGAAGCCATCACCCAGGACACGACGACATTGGAGAATCCCGCGATTCTTGAGCAACTTGCTCAGAACAACTGATCTCGACCGTCGCACGCAACAAAAAGCCCGCATGCGCGGGCTTTTTGTTGCGGCAGAAGCGGATTACTTCTGGGTCAGGATCCAGGCCACGAGCTTCTTGGACTCGTCGGCGCTGACCTGCGGGTTGGCCGGCATCGGGACCGGGCCCCAGGCGCCAGAGCCGCCCTTGATCACCTTCTCGGCCAGCTTGTCGCTGGCGGACTTGTCATACTTCTTGGCGATGTCCTTGAAGGACGGGCCGACCAGCTTCTTGTCGACGGCGTGGCAGGCCATGCAGTTCTTGGAGGTGGCCAGGGCCTGATCGGCCAGGGCAGGGGTGCTGATGGAGACGGCAGCGAGCAGGGCAAACAGGGCGCGTTTCATTGATTTCCTCTGGGCAGTGGTTAAGTACATAATCAACCAACGCAATTGTAAAGGCTGAGGTTGACCCGAGGGATGGACGCAGCCAAAGACCGAGGGCACGACATGTATTTTCTGGGACTGGGCGTCATTCTTCTGCTGATGAAATACCTGGACATCGATCCGGTCCTTGGCTGGAGCTGGTGGATCGTGCTGGCGCCCTTCGGCCTGGCGGTGGCCTGGTGGTCCTGGGCCGATGCCAGTGGCTATACCCGACGCAAGGCCATGGAGCGCGAGGACAAACGGCGCCAGGATCGCATCAACAAGCAGCGCGACGCCATGGGCCTCAAGCGCAAACGCTGATGCCCGATGGTGTGCAGATAAGAAAGCCCCGGCATGCCGGGGCTTTTTTTACAGAGGGAGCGCTGGCGCTCAGTAGTTGTCCAGCACGGCACCCTTGCTGGCCGAGCAGGCGTTGAAGGCGAACTTGGCCTGCACACCCCGCGTGTAGCGCGGCTGCGGCGGCGTCCAGCCTTCGCGACGCTTGGCAAGTTCCGCCGCGGGCACGTTCAGTTCCAGCTTGAGATCGTGGGCATCGATGGTGATGCTGTCGCCTTCCTTGACGAAGGCGATGGTGCCGCCCGCTGCCGCTTCCGGCGCCACGTGGCCCACCACCATGCCCCAGGTGCCGCCGGAGAACCGGCCGTCGGTGATCAGGCCCACACTCTCGCCCAGGCCGGCGCCGATCAGCGCGCCGGTGGGGGCCAGCATCTCGGGCATGCCTGGACCGCCCTTGGGGCCGAGGTAGCGCAGCACCATCACGTCGCCGGCCTTGATCTTGCCGTCCAGGATGGCCTTGAGCGCCGACTGCTCGTCGTCGAACACGCGGGCCGGGCCGGTGATGACCGGGTTCTTCAGGCCGGTGATCTTGGCGACCGCACCCTCGGGCGAGAGGTTGCCCTTGAGGATGGCCAGGTGACCTTGCTCGTACATGGGCTTGTGGATGGGACGGATCACGTCCTGGTCGGCCCGCGGCTGGTCAGGCACGTCCTTGAGCACCTCGGCGATGGTCTGGCCGGTGATGGTGATGCAGTCGCCGTGCAGCAGACCGGCCTTGAGCAGGACCTTCATGACCTGGGGAATGCCGCCCGCCTTGTGCAGGTCCACCGCCAGGTATTTGCCGCTGGGCTTGAGGTCGCAGAGCACGGGGGTCTTCTTGCGCACGCGCTCGAAATCGTCGATGGTCCACTCCACTTCGGCCGCATGCGCGATGGCCAGGAAGTGAAGCACGGCGTTGGTGGAGCCGCCCGTGGCCATGATGACGGCCACGGCGTTCTCGATGCTCTTGCGCGTCACGATGTCGCGCGGCTTGAGGTCTTTCTTGATGGCCTCGATCAGCACCTTGGCCGATTCCTTGGCCGAGTTCTGCTTCTCGTCGTGCGGATTGGCCATGGTGGAGGAGTAGGGCAGGCTCAGCCCCAAGGCCTCGAAGGCGCTGGACATGGTGTTGGCGGTGTACATGCCGCCGCAGGAGCCGGTGCCGGGGATGGCGCGCTGCTCGATCTCGTGCAGGTCGAAGTCGCTGAGCTTGCCGGCGGCGTTCTGGCCCACGGCCTCGAACACGCTGACGATGTTCAGGTCCTGGCCCTTGTAGTGGCCGGGCAGGATGGTGCCGCCGTAGACATAGATGGCCGGCACGTTGGCGCGCAGCATGCCCATCATGCCGCCGGGCATGTTCTTGTCGCAGCCGCCGACCACCAGCACGCCGTCCATCCACTGGCCCTGCACGCAGGTCTCGATGCAGTCGGAGATGACCTCGCGCGAGACCAGGGAGTACTTCATGCCTTCGGTGCCCATGGCCATGCCATCGCTGATGGTGGGGGTGCCGAAGACCTGCGCGTTGCCGCCGGCTTCCTCGATGCCGGCGATCGCGGCGTCGGCCAGCTTCTGCAGGCCCGAGTTGCAGGGGGTGATGGTGCTGTGGCCGTTGGCCACGCCGACCATGGGTTTCTTGAAATCGCTTTCCTCGTAGCCCATGGCGTAGTACATGGAGCGGTTGGGTGCGCGCGACTTGCCTTCGGTGATGTTGGCCGAACGGCGGTTGATCTGGATGACTTTGGTGGCCATGGTTCGTGTGCGGTGGTAAATGAGCCGAAAAAAACAATGCAGACCGTGAGTGTAAGCCGTGACCGGCCGGGGCGGTGCTGCGGCACAATGGCGCCCATGCTGATACACCCCGCGATCGATCCGGTAGCCCTGCGCCTGGGGCCCTTGGCCATCCACTGGTATGGCATCACCTACCTGGTGGCTTTTGGCCTTTTCATGTTCCTGGGTCTGCGCCGGCTGCGGCACGAGCCGTACGCCTCGATCCGAGGGGAGGGGGCCTGGACCCGGCGCGACGTCGAGGATGTGCTGTTCTACGGTGTGATCGGCGTGGTCATCGGCGGCCGGCTGGGCTACTGCCTGTTCTACAAGCCGGCCTACTATCTGAGCCATCCGCTGGAGATCTTTGCGCTCTGGCAGGGGGGCATGAGTTTTCATGGCGGCATGCTGGGCGTGACCGTGGCCATGCTCTGGTTTGCCCGCGTGCGCAAAAAACACTGGCTGCAGGTGGCCGATTTCGTGGCGCCCTGCGTGCCCACGGGCCTGGCGGCGGGCCGCATCGGCAATTTCATCAATGGCGAACTCTGGGGGCGCGTGGCCGACCCGTCCTTGCCCTGGGCCATGGTGTTTCGTGGCGCCGGCGATGCGCCGCGCCATCCCTCGCAGATCTACCAGTTCCTGCTGGAAGGGCTGCTGCTCTTTGTGCTGCTGTGGCTCTATGCCCGCAAGCCGCGCCGTACCGGCCAGGTGGCCTCGGCCTTCCTGCTGGGCTACGGGCTGCTGCGTTTCATTGCCGAGTACTTCCGTGAGCCTGACGACTATCTGGGCCTGCTGGCCCTGAACCTCAGCATGGGGCAGTGGCTGTGCCTGCCCATGATCGCCCTGGGGGCAGGGCTTTGGTGGTGGTTCGGGCGCCGGCCCCTGAGCCCCTGAGCCCGGCGGGCACCCGAAGCCCCTTTTCTGTGGTTTGCATGAGACTCAGGGTTATTCCCTGGTTTGTAATTATGCGTAATTACGTAAAATTACGGCCATGGTCCTGCTGCCTTCTGATTCTGAAAAAGGCGGCGGGTGTTTGTCCACAACCGATGGTCCGCCCATGCGTGTCGTTCACAACTCGCTGCACGAACAGGTCGCCGACACCCTGCGGCAGCAGATCTTTGGCGGCCAGCTCGCGCCAGGCAGCTTCGTGGATGAAGTCACCTTGTGCGAGCACCTGGAGATTTCGCGCACCCCCCTGCGCGAGGCGCTCAAGGTGCTGACGGCTGAAGGCCTGGTCCGGCATGAACCCCGGCGCGGCTGTTTCGTCAACGAGGTGACCGAGCAGGATCTGGACGAAATCTTCCCCGTCATCGCCCTGCTGGAGGGGCGTTGCGCCCACGAGGCGGCCTTGCATGCCAGCGATGGCGATCTGGAGGCGCTGGAGGTGCTTCACGATCGTTTGCAGAAGGCGGCCCGCAGCAAGCGCATCGTCGACTATTACGAAAGCAATTTCGCCATCCACGAGGCCATCATCACCCTGGCCAACAACCGCTGGCTGGCCCAGGTCATCGCCGATCTGCGCAAGATCCTCAAGCTGGCCCGCCTGCAGCAGTTGCATGCACCCGGGCGGCTGGAGCAGAGCCTGAGCGAGCACATGGCTGTTTTCGCGGCGCTCAAGGCGCGCGATGGTGAGGGGGCGGAAGCCGCCATGCGCACGCACCTGACGCGCCAGCGTGAAGCCCTGCGAGAACTGGCCCGTCAGCAAAAGAGCCGGAGGCTGGCATGAACGCAACAAGCTGGATCAGCCGCAACGTCTCGCGTCTTTTCCCCATGGATCGCAGGGGCCTGCCGGCGACCGATGGCGCCGGGCGCGCGCAGGCCGGGCGCAGCCAGAGCACGGGTGGTTCGGGCGGGCAGGCCGCCGAGCGGCCCACGCGCGAGCGCCTGGCGGCGAGCCGGCGCCACAAGGAAGAGGCGATGTCGCCGCGCATGCTGCGGCTCGTGCTGGAGGAGCTCAGGGCCACCATCGACCCGCGCATCAGCGAGGTCGAGGGCGGGCGGCGCGCCCAGGTGCTGATCGAACGTTATGCAACGGCCACGGTGGCGCGGCGGCGCGACATGTGGCTGCTGATGAGCGAGATGTTCACGGCCGATGCCGAAAAAGTCAAAAGTGCGCAGGCCAAGTTTGCCGCCGCCGTGGGCACGCCCGACGAGGCTGCGGCCGAAGTGCAGTACCGCCGGGCCACGGTCTCGCCGCGCCGGCGGCTTCTGCAGCGCTTCAGCGTGCTGCCCGAGGGCATCCGTTTCCTGGTGGACCTGCGCGCCGAAATGCAGTCCTATCTGAAAAAAGACAGGCGGCTGCAGGCCCTGGACGTGGAGATGGAGTACATGTTCTCCACCTGGTTCGACGTGGGTTTCCTCGAGTTGCGCCGCATCAGCTGGGATTCACCGGCCTCCCTGGTCGAGAAGCTGATCAAGTACGAGGCGGTGCACGACATCCGCAGCTGGGCCGACGTCAAGAACCGGCTCGACTCCGACCGCCGCTGCTACGGCTTTTTCCATCCGCGCCTGCCCGGAGAGCCGCTTATCTTTGTCGAGGTTGCGCTGATCGATCACATGGCCGACAGCATCACCCCGCTGCTCGACGAGCAGGCCGCAGCCTCCGACCTGGGCAAGGCCACGACGGCGATCTTCTATTCCATCAGCAACACGCAGTCCGGTCTGCGTGGCGTGAGCTTCGGGGATTCGCTGATCAAGCGGGTGGTGGAGACACTGAGTGAGGAATTCCCCCGGCTCAGGCATTTCGCCACCCTGTCGCCGATCCCCGGCCTGCGGTCCTGGCTGACGCAGCATGCGGCCCGCATGCTGGAATTGACTCCCGAAAAAGAACGGGCCGAACTGGGGCGGGCCGTGGGTTTCGAGCCCCCGGCCGCGACCCACGTGTTGCAGGCCCTGGACCAGGTGGAGTCGCTGGACGCGAAATCTGCACTGGGGCGCTGGCTGCTGCACTGCGCCGCCCATTATCTGGGGCGCGAGATGGTCGAGGGCAAACCCGCCGACCCGGTGGCGCGTTTCCACCTGGGCAATGGCGCCCGCGTCGAGCGGCTGAACTGGATGGGCGACCCTTCCCCCAAGGGGCTCAAGCAGTCCTTCGGCCTGATGGTCAACTACCTCTACGATCTCAAGCGCCTGGACCGTCAGCGGGCCCAGCTGGCTGAGGGCAAAATAGCCATCGCGGCCTCGATCGAGGATCTTCAGTTCTGAGCCAGGTTCGCTTTCATTACAACCAAAGGAGACAAGCATGACAAACCCATTTTCCTTCCGCAGCACCCGACGCGATGTCCTGCGACTGGCCGCCGCCGGTCTGGCTACCGGCCCCCTGATGGGACAGGCGCAGTCGGGCTGGCCGACCAAGCCGGTCACCATGATCGTGCCCTTTCCCGCAGGTGGGGGTACCGATGCGTTTGCCCGTCCCCTGTCGGCCTCTTTTTCCCGGCTGACCGGCAAGCAGCTCATCATCGACAACCGTGGTGGCGCCGGCGGTACGCTCGGTGCGAGCATCGCGGCCAAGGCCCAGCCCGACGGTTACACCCTGTTCATGGGCGCAGTGCACCACGCCATCGCCCCTTCGATGTATCCCAAGCTGGACTACGACCTCGAGAAGGATTTCGCGCCGCTGGCCCTGGTGGCCACGGTGCCGCAGGTGCTGGTGGTCAATCCCAAGAAGATCACCGAGAACGATTTCAAGTCCTTCCTCGATATGGTGCGCAAGAACCCGGGTCGCCTGAACTACGGTTCGGCCGGCAGCGGCACCTCGCACCACCTGGCGGGCGAGTTGTTCAAGCAGCAGACCAACACCTTCATTACCCACATCCCCTACCGCGGCGCCGGCCCAGCCCTGCAGGACCTGATCGCCGGCAACGTGGACATGATGTTCGACGGCCTGGGTTCCTCGGCCTCCCACATCAAGGGCGGCCGCATCAAGGCCCTCATGGTGGCGGGCGCCAAGCGCAATCCCGCGTTCCCCGACCTGCCCTGTGCCGTTGAACTGGGCCTGCCCGATTACACGGTGCAGACCTGGTATGGCGTCTGGGCGCCCAAGGGCACACCCGCCGACGTGCAGGCGCGGGTGGTGGATGAGATCCGCAAGGCCGGCAACACCCCCGAGGCCAAGGCCGTCTGGGCCAACCAGGGAGCTGAATTCAGCAGCTTGACACCGCAGCAGTTCGGCCAGTTCGTCAGTGCCGAAGTCAAACGCTGGGCCCAGGTGGTCAAACTCTCGGGCGCCAAGCTCGACTGATGCTGGCGAGCCCCGTCTGCCGGCAAGATCGATGCGGGTGCACTGAGCGATGAGCGGCGCCATCCGGACCGAAGGCCAGGACGCCCTGGCCTTCGTCACCCTGAGCCATCCGGGCAAATTCAACGCCATGTCCCGCGGGATGTGGCGTGAACTGCGCCGGGTGTTTGCCTCCTTCCAGGAGGATGCGTCCCTGCGCTGCGTGGTGCTGCGCGGGGAGGGCGGGCATTTCTGCGCGGGGGGGGACATCTCCGAATACGCCGACTTCCGTTTCAGTGAAACCGGCTTGCGCGACTTCCATGACAACGATGTCTGGGGCGGACTGCAAGCCGTGCTCGCGTGTGACGTCCCGGTGCTGGCGCAGATCGAAGGCAACTGCATGGGGGCCGGCGTCGAGATCGCCTGTTGCTGCGATCTTCGCGTTGCCACCGCTTCGGCGCGCTTCGGCGCCCCGATCGCCAGGCTCGGCTTTCCCATGGCCCCGCGCGAAGCCGCCCTGGTGTTGCGCGAGGCGGGGCCACTGACCGCACGCGAGATGCTGCTCGAGGCGGCCGTGCTGACAGCCGGGCAGATGCAGGCCCGTGGTTTCCTGCAGCGTGTCGTGCCCGACCGGCAGTTGGGGGATGAGGTCGCCCTGACGCTGCAACGCATCCAGGCGCTGGCCCCCCAGGCAGCGCGGTTGAACAAACAGGCCTTGCGTGCCTTGCAGTCGGGCGCCCCTGACGCACTGCAGGCCTTGCTGGCGCAGGCCTACGCCTATGCTGACAGCGCGGAGCACCGCGAAGGCATCGCCGCTTTCCTGGCCAAACGCCCGGCCGATTTTTCCATCCCGACTTCCTGAACCAGTGACACCCACCATGCCCCGTCCCAACGCCAACCTGTTTGCCGCGCTGCGCGCGGCCTTTCCCGCGAACCTCGACGCGGTCGCCATAGCGACCGACAACGGCCTGAACTACTCCTGGCGCGACCTGGAGCGCGCCACGGCCATGCTGGCCAATCTGCTGAAGTCCCTGGATCTGCCCGCAGGTTCGCGCATTGCGGTGCAGGTGGAGAAGTCGGTCGAGGCGATGATGCTGTATCTCGCCACGCTGCGCGCCGGTTATGTCTTCCTGCCGCTCAACACGGCCTACCAGAGCGCCGAGATCGAATACTTCATAGCCAACGCCGAGCCGGCCGTGGTGGTCTGCAGCGCCAGGAACTTCGGCTGGGTCAGCAAGCTGGCCTTCAAGGCCGGCACCCAGCACGTCTACACCCTGGACGACGACCGCAGGGGCTCCCTGCTGGACCGTGCCGCCCACTGCTCCGACCAGCACACGCCGGTGGAGCGCCAGGCCGATGACCTGGCCGCCATCCTCTACACCAGCGGCACCACGGGCCGCAGCAAGGGCGCCATGCTCACGCACGGCAATCTGCTGAGCAATGCGCGTGTGCTGAAAGACTGCTGGGGCTGGAGGCCGGGCGACGTGCTGATCCACGCGCTGCCCATCTTCCACGTGCACGGCCTCTTCGTGGCCCTGCATGGCGCGCTGCTCAACGGCAGCAAGATGATCTGGATGGCCAAATTCGATCCCAGGCAGGTGATCCAGAAGCTGCCCGAGGCCACGGTGTTCATGGGTGTGCCCACCCTGTACGTGCGCCTGCTGGCCGAGCCTGGCCTCACGCGCGAGACCGTGCGCAACATGCGTCTCTTCGTTGCCGGTTCGGCGCCACTGCTGATCGAGACCTTTCAGGCCTGGCAGCAGCGCACCGGCCACACCATCCTGGAGCGTTACGGCATGAGCGAGACCATCATGCTGACTTCCAATCCCTACGACCCCGCCAAGGGCGAACGCCGCGGCGGCACCGTGGGCTTCCCCCTGCCGGGTGTGAGCCTGCGTGTCTGCGACGAGGCGGGCCAGCCCCTGCCGGTAGGCGAGATCGGGGGCATCCAGGTGCAAGGACCGAATGTGTTCAAGGGCTACTGGCGCATGCCCGAGAAGACAAAAGAGGAGTTCACCGCCGACGGTTATTTCAAGACCGGCGACGTGGGCAAGTTCGACGCGCGCGGTTATGTGAGCATCGTGGGCCGCAGCAAGGACCTGATCATCAGCGGTGGCTACAACGTCTACCCGGCCGAGATCGAGGGCTACATCAACGAACTGTCCGGCGTGGCCGAAAGCGCTCTGGTGGGCGTGCCGCACCCTGATTTCGGCGAGGTGGGCGTGGCCGTGGTGGTGCGCAAGCCAGGGGCGGCGCTGGACGGCGAGCAGATCATCGCCGTGCTGAAGTCGAAACTTGCCAACTTCAAGATTCCGAAGAAGTGCTACGTGGTCGACGACCTGCCGCGCAACACCATGGGCAAGGTGCAGAAGAACCAGTTGCGGGACCAGTACAAGCAGCTGTTCAGCTGAAGCGCAGCTTAAATTGCACGCCAACTTCGCGTGTGGTGTTGACGGGCTCCTCGATCAGCGCGGCGGGTGCGCCGGCCAGGGCCTGGTGGGCCAGGTCGGAGGCGCCGATGCGCCACTCACGCACGAAGATCCCCACGGACCAGTCGTAGGTTTCGTAACTGATCTGCAGGCGCATTTGTCGCCGCGGCCTGAACTGCCGTAATTGATGTTGCCGTGGTTCTGGCGCGCATCGGCGCCCCAGAACCACGGCTGGGCCAGTGCCACCAGCGGCAGCAGGGTGCACAAGGGCAAAAGCCGGTGTCGTGTGCGCATGGATTCCCGTGGCGGCGTTCCACGGGAATTTAACAGTTTGCGTCGCAGCTCAGCGCAGCACCAGCACCGGAATATGCGAGTGCGTCAGCACCTGCTGGGTTTCGCTGCCCAGCAGCAGGCGCTTGAGGCCCTTGCGGCCGTGCGAAGCCATGACGATGAGATCGCATTTGTGCTTCTTGGCGGTGGCGATGATGGCCTCGCTGATGAGGTCCGACTTGGCGATCACGGCCTTGACCGTGAGCCCCCTGGCGGCGGATGACTTGGCGACGGCGTCCACGATGGCCTGGCCGTGCGCCGCCCATTGCTTTTCGATCCGGTTGATATCGCTCAGGGGCAGGGCCAGGCCGCCTTCGAAATAGCTTTGCGGGTAGCGGGGCACCACCTTGAGGGCAACCAGTTCGGCCCCGCTGAGCTTGGCCAGGGCGATGGCGCTGCTCACGGCCTTCTTGGACAGGGTGCTGCCATCGGTGGCGACGAGGATACGCTGGTACATACGGTTCTCCTTGGCTGTGTTGAACAGTTCCAGACTACGCCTGCGATTCTGCCAGGGTCTTGATCCATATCAAGTTGGAGGCGGGTTCTGCCCGGTAGGCTTGGTGTCCATGTCATCAGCGAGTCCTGCCGTTCCCGTGCAGCACATGCCGGGGCCGGGTTGCCTTGTGCCTGTGCCCGATCTGCCGGGGCCGTCGCGCGCCCAGGTGGCTGAACCGGCCGAAACCGGTCATCTGCTCGATGAGCCTGACGCCTGGTCCGCCTTCAGCCGTCCCTTGCAGCAGCCCGGCTGCTGGGAATCCCATCTCGTGATCAAAGGCATGCATTGCGCGGCCTGCGCACTGACCGTGGAGGAGGCGCTGCGCGGTGTGCCCGGGGTCAGCGAGGCCAGCGTCAGCGCGGGCAGCCGGCGCGCGCGGGTTCTCTGGCAAGCCGATCGGGTGCAACCTTCGGACTGGATGGAGGCCGTGCGCCGCGCCGGTTACCACGTCTTGCCGGCCAACGACGCCTTTGCCAGCGAGCGCCGCCGCAAGGAGACTCGTCAGGCCCTGTGGCGCTGGGCGGTGGCGGGTTTTTGCATGATGCAGGTCATGATGTATGCGTGGCCGGCCTATGTGGCCGAGCCGGGGGACCTGAGCGCCGAGATGGAACAGTTGCTGCGCTGGGCGTCCTGGGTGCTGACGCTGCCGGTGTTGCTGTTCTCCTGCGGGCCCTTCTTCACCGCGGCCCTGCGCGACGTGCTGCAGCGGCGCGTCAGCATGGACCTGCCCGTGGCCCTGGGCATGGGCATCACCTTCGTGGTCAGCACGATGGGCACCTTCGAGCCGCAGGGCATCTTCGGGCGCGAGGTGTACTTCGACTCGCTGACCATGTTCGTCTTTTTCCTGCTGACCGGGCGCTGGCTCGAGCAGCGCCTGCGCGAGCGCACCGCCGGCGCGCTCGACGCCCTCATGAACCGCCTGCCCGACAGCGTGCTGCGCCAGCGTGCCGACGGCGGGTTCGAGCGTGTGGCCGTGCGCCGCCTGCGCAGCGGTGACGTGCTGCGCGTGCTGCCGGGTGAGGCCTTTCCCGCCGACGGCGTGGTGATCGAAGGCGAGACCCTGGCCGACGAGGCCCTGCTGACCGGTGAATCGCGCCCGCTGCCCCGTGGTGTCGGCGCGGCTGTGATTGCCGGCAGCCACAACCTCAGCGCAGCCGTGGGGGTTCGCGTGGAGTGCACGGGCGCCGACACGCGTTTTGCCCAGATCGTGGCCCTGATGGAACAGACGGCCATCAGCCGTCCGCAACTGGCGCAACTCGCCGATCGCCTGGCCCGGCCCTTCCTGATCGGCGTGTTGCTGGCGGCTGGGGGCGCTGCGGTCTGGTGGTGGCCACAGGATCCTGGCCATGCACTGATGGTGGCCGTGGCTGTGCTGGTGGTGACCTGTCCCTGCGCGCTCTCCCTGGCCACGCCGGCCGCCATGCTGGCCGCGGCCGGCACGCTGGCGCGCCAGGGTGTGCTGGTGCGCCGCCTGGGCGCGCTGGAAGCGCTGGCCCGGGTGGATACGGTGGTGTTCGACAAGACCGGCACGCTGACGCGCGATGCCCTGGTGCTGCAGTCCGTGCGGATCCGGGAGGGCGAGGACCGCGCGCAGGTGCTGGCCATGGCCATGGCACTGGCGCAACAGTCGCTGCACCCGGTCTCGCGGGCCTTGCTGGCAGCCGGGCAGGGCGAGGGGGTGCAGGCCTGGCGGGCGCAGGAGGTGCGGGAAATGGCGGGCCAGGGCCTGAGGGGGATGGCGCGGCCGCCCGAGGGGCAGGGCGCCGTGAGCGCCTTGCGTCTGGGTTCGCAGACCCATTGCGGTGTGACCGTGAGCGTGCCCGACAGCCCGCATGCCGTTCTCGCTGATGCGCAAGGCTGGCTGGCCACCTTCGCATTCGGCGAGGATCTGCGTCCCGATGCCCGTGCCGCCGTGACGGCGCTGCAGGCCCGGGGCATCGCTGTCCCGCTCCTGTCCGGCGACGCAGCGTCCGCGGTGGCCAGCGTGGCCGCGCAGCTGGGCATCCGTGAGGCGCGTGGCGGCTGCACGCCGCAGGACAAGCTGGCTTTTCTCCAGGCCGCGCAGCGGCAGGGCCGCAAGGTCGCGGTGGTGGGGGATGGGCTGAACGATGGCCCGGTCCTGGCGGGCGCCCATGTCTCTTTTGCCTTCGGCCAGGCTGTGCCGCTGGCGCAGGCCCAGGCCGATTTCGTGGTCCTCGGGGATCGGCTGGCCAGCGTCAGCGATGCCATGCTGCTGGCGCAACGCACCCTGCGGATTGTTCGCCAGAACCTGGCCTGGGCCCTGGGCTACAACGCGGCCTGTGTACCGCTGGCCGTCGCCGGTTACTTGCCGGCCTGGCTGGCCGGCCTGGGCATGGCGGCCAGTTCGCTGCTGGTGGTGCTCAATGCCTTGCGCCTGGCCGGTGGCTGGCGCGGAAAGGAAACGATCTGATGGACATCCTGTATTTGCTGATTCCGCTTTCCGTGGCCCTGGTGTTTTTCATACTCGCCGGCCTGTGGTGGGCCATCGAGCGGGGCCAGTTCGAGGACATCGAGGCCGAAGGCGAACGGATCCTGCGGGATTCCTGATCGCTTTGATTTGCGTCAAACCGGAAACCGGCCCGAGGGCGGACACTTCATCCAGCTAAGCAAGAAAAGAGGTGCGCATGGCATTTGAAAACACACAGGCCACGGTCTACAACGACACGGTGGTCAGGCAGTTCGCCATCATGACCGTGGTCTGGGGCGTGGTCGGCATGCTGGTCGGCGTGATCATCGCCGCCCAGCTGACCTGGCCCGAGCTCAACTTCGGCATCTCCTGGCTGAGCTACGGGCGCCTGCGGCCGCTGCACACCAATGCGGTGATCTTCGCCTTCGGCGGCTGCGGCCTGTTCGCGGCGGCCTACTACGTGGTGCAGCGGACCTGCCAGGTGCGCCTGTTCGGCGAGAAGCTGGCGGCCTTCACCTTCTGGGGCTGGCAACTGGTCATCGTGCTGGCGGCCATCTCCCTGCCGCTGGGTTACACCCAAGGCAAGGAATACGCCGAGCTCGAGTGGCCCATCGACATCCTGATCACCGGGGTCTGGGTGTCGTTTGCCATCGTGTTCTTCGGCACGGTCGGCACACGCAAGGTCAGACACATCTATGTGGCGAACTGGTTCTTCGGCGCTTTCATCCTCGCCGTGGCCCTGCTGCACCTGGTCAACAGCGCGGCCATTCCTTCGGGCTGGTTCACGTCCTACTCGGCCTATGCGGGTGTGCAGGACGCCATGGTGCAGTGGTGGTACGGCCACAACGCCGTGGGCTTCTTCCTCACGGCCGGCTTCCTGGGCATGATGTACTACTTCATCCCCAAGCAGGCCGAGCGCCCGGTGTACAGCTACCGCCTGTCCATCGTGCACTTCTGGGCCCTGATCTTCACCTATATGTGGGCCGGCCCGCATCACCTGCACTACACCGCGCTGCCGGACTGGACCCAGTCGGTGGGCATGGTGTTCTCGCTGATCCTGCTGGCGCCGAGCTGGGGCGGCATGATCAACGGCATCATGACGCTCAGCGGGGCCTGGCACAAGCTGCGTGACGACCCCATCCTGCGTTTCCTCATCGTCTCGCTGTCCTTCTACGGCATGAGCACCTTCGAGGGGCCGATGATGTCGATCAAGACCGTCAATGCCCTGAGCCACTACACCGACTGGACCGTGGGCCACGTGCACTCGGGCGCCCTGGGTTGGGTCGGTCTGGTGACCATGGGTTCCATGTACTACCTGATCCCGCGCCTCTTCGGCCAGAAGCAGATGTACAGCGTGAAGGCCATCGAGATCCATTTCTGGACGGCCACCATCGGCATCGTGATCTATATCGCCGCCATGTGGATCGCCGGCGTGATGCAGGGCCTGATGTGGCGCGCCGTCAATCCCGACGGCACGCTGACCTACACCTTCGTCGAGTCGGTCAAGGCCACCTTCCCGTTCTATGTGCTGCGCCTGCTGGGCGGGGTGCTGTACCTCGGCGGCATGGTGCTCATGCTGTGGAACGTGATCAAGACCGCTACCGCCGGCCGCGCGGCCAGCGCCACCATCCCGGCCGCCGCCGCCCACGCCTGAGAAGGAATACACCATGGCTAACAACAACACATCCGGCGGCATCTCGCACGAGAGGATCGAGACCAACAACTTCCTGATGATCGTGCTCATCCTGCTGGTGCTGCTGGTCGGCGGGCTGGTCGAGATCGTTCCGCTCTTCTTCCAGAGGTCCACCACCGAGCCGATCAAGGGTGTGCAGCCTTACACGGCGATGCAACTGGCCGGGCGCGACATCTACGTGCGCGAGGGCTGCTACAACTGCCATTCGCAGATGATCCGCCCCTTCCGCGCCGAGACCCTGCGCTACGGCCACTACTCGGTGGCCGGCGAATCGGTCTACGACCACCCCTTCCAATGGGGCAGCAAGCGCACCGGACCGGACCTGGCCCGTGTGGGCGGGCGTTACAGCGACGAATGGCACCGCATCCACCTGAACAACCCGCGCGATCTGGTGCCCGAGTCCAATATGCCGGCTTACCCCTGGCTGCTCAAGGACACGGTGGATGCGGCCTCCCTGCCCACCCATATGAAGGCCTTGCGTGTGGTGGGCGTGCCCTATACCGACGAACAGATCGCCAAGGCCGGCGAAGAGGTCAAGGGCAAGACCGAGGTGGAGGCGCTGATCGCCTATCTGCAGGTCCTGGGTACGGCCCTCAAATAAGCGAAGGAGGAACACACCATGGACGTCAATACCCTGCGCTCCCTTGTCACCGTCGTGACCTTCGTCTGCTTCATCGGCATCGTCTGGTGGGCCTGGTCGGGCCGCAACCAGGCGGATTTCGAGCAGGCCGCCCGACTGCCTTTCGAACAGGACTGATCCCAAGGAAGCAACATGAGCGATTTCACAAGCAACTTCTGGTCGGTCTTCGTCACAGCGGTCACCCTCATCGGCATCATCGCCTGTCTGGTGCTGCTGTGGATCAGCGGCAAGGCCAAGGCCATGACCGCCAACGACAACACCACCGGTCACGTCTGGGACGGCGACCTGCGCGAGATGAACAACCCCCTGCCGCGCTGGTGGGTCTGGCTCTTCATCATCACCGTGGTCTTCAGCCTGGTCTACCTCTTCATGTACCCGGGCCTGGGCAGCAGCCCGGGCAAGCTGGGCTGGAGCCAGCAGGGCCAGTACCAGGCCGAGATGGCCAAGGGCGAGAGGGAAGTGGCCCCGCTGTACGCCCGCTTCAGCGCCATGAGCGTGCCGGACATGGCGCGTGACCCGCAGGCCATGGCCATCGGCGAACGGGTATTCATGAACAACTGCGCGCAGTGCCACGGCTCGGATGCCCGCGGCAGCAAGGGTTTCCCCAACCTGAGCGACGCCGACTGGTTGTACGGCGGCGCGCCCGAGCAGATCAAGGAGACCCTCACCAAGGGCCGCATCGGCAACATGCCGCCCATGGCCGCAGCCGTGGGCACGCCGGACGATGTGAAAAACGTGGCCCATTACGTGCTGAGCCTCTCGGGCAGCCCGCACGACACCTTGCGTGCCTCCCTGGGCAAGGCCAGGTTCGGCGCCTGTGCCGCCTGTCACGGCATGGACGGCAAGGGCAACACGGCCCTGGGCGCGCCCAATCTGACGGACGATACCTGGCTGCACGGTTATGGCGAGAACGCCATCATCGCCATGGTCAACAACGGCAAGGTCAACCAGATGCCGGCGCAGGAAGGCAAGCTCAGCGAGGCCCAGATCCATGTGCTCACCGCCTATGTCTGGAGCCGTTCCGGCGGGACCAGGCTGGCGGCCAGGTAAACGGACCTTCTTTTGAGTGATACACCAACGTCAGACCGCAAGGTCATTCCCATCGTCGTGGACGATGAGGTCATGGTCTCGCTCTACGAGGCGCAGAAGAAGATCTATCCGCGCAGCGTCACGGGCCTGTACGCCCGCTGGCGCTGGGTCTTCGTCTGGCTGACCCAGCTGGTGTTCTACGGTCTGCCCTGGCTCGAATGGGGCCAGCGCCAGGCCGTGCTGTTTGATCTGGGCGCGCGCCGCTTCTACATCTTCGGCCTGGTCCTGTACCCGCAGGACTTCATCTACCTCACGGGCCTGCTGGTCATCTCGGCGCTGCTGCTCTTCCTGTTCACGGCGGTGGCGGGGCGCCAGTGGTGCGGCTACGCCTGTCCGCAGACGGTCTATACCGAGATCTTCCTCTGGATCGAGCGCCGGATCGAAGGCGACCGCTCGGCGCGCATGCGCCTGGACCAGGGCCCCTGGAGCTTCAAGCGGCTCTTGCGCAAAGGCGGCAAGCACGGCGCCTGGGTCGGGCTCTCGCTGTGGACGGGCTACACCTTCGTCGGCTACTTCACGCCCATCCACGCGCTGGGCCTGGAGGTGCTGCAGGCGGGCATGGGTTCCTGGGAGGTCTTCTGGGTCCTCTTTTACGGCTTTGCCACCTACGGCAATGCCGGTTTTCTGCGTGAGCAGGTCTGCAAGTACATGTGCCCCTATGCCCGTTTCCAGAGCGCCATGTTCGACCGTGACACGCTGATCGTGAGCTACGACGAACGGCGTGGCGAACCGCGCGGCGCCCGCTCGCGCAAGGCCGACCCCGCGGCACTGGGTCTGGGCTCGTGCATAGACTGCACCCTGTGCGTGCAGGTCTGTCCCACGGGCATCGACATCCGCAAGGGCCTGCAGTACGAGTGCATCAGCTGCGCGGCCTGCATCGACGTCTGCGACGATGTCATGGACAAGATGAACTACCCGCGCGGGCTCATCCGCTACACCACGCAGAACGCATTGCAGAAGGGCTGGAGCCAGGCCCAGACCCGGCGGCACATGTTTCGTCCGCGCGTGCTGGTCTACAGCGCCCTCCTGGGCGCGGTCTGTGCGGCCATGCTGGTCAGTCTGGCCCTGCGCACGCCCTTCAAGGTCGACGTGGTGCGTGACCGCGGCGTGCTGGCGCGCATCGTGGCCGGCGGCATGATCGAGAACGTCTACCGCCTGCAGATCATGAACGCCACCGAGTTCGAGCAGAACTACCGCATCACGGTCAGTGGCCTGCCGGGCCTGGCCGTCGCCTCGGAGCCGCAGGTGAGCGTCGAGTCCACGCAGTCGCGCTGGGTGGCCGTGCGCCTGCAACTGCCCTACGAGGCCGCCGCCCCCGGCACCCATCCCATCCATTTCGGGATCACCACACACGGCGCGCAGCTGCGCGAGAAGTCGGTGTTCCTGGTTCCCCGTTAAGGAGCACATCCCATGAACGATCAAGGCCGCACGATGCCACCCCCCGCCCCCTGGTGGAAGTTCGGCCATGTCTGGCTGATCCTGGCCGGTCCGGCCCTGGTGGTAATTGCCGGTTTCGTCACCCTCTACATCGCGGTGCGCATGCCCGACCCGGTGGTCAGCGAGGACCATGACCGCAAGGGCATCGAGATCGACAAGACACTGGAGGCCGATGCGGCCAGCCTGGCGCCCGCCGTGCAGGCGCGCAACCATGCCGCCACCGGCGCTCCGCCACCGGCGCCCGACAAGCGCTGAACGACCAGGACAGGAGGAGACACAAGCATGAAGCTGAAGAAACTGATGTGGATTGCCTGGCCGGCCTTTCTGGTGGCCGGCCTGCTGGAAATGCTGGTTTTCGCCATGGTCGATCCGCAGGACCTGCACTGGTTCGGACAGCCGGCCGGACTCTCGCGTCAGGGCATCTACACGATCGCCTTTTTCGTCTTCTGGGGTGTCACCATGCTCTCCAGCGCCCTGACAACGCTGTTGGCCTTGTCGGCCTCCGAGCTCAACCAGCGCGAACCGTCGCAGGGCGATCGGCCCGGGGCCTGAACCGGGGGCGCCCCGCCGTCTCAGCCGCGCAGACTCAGTGGCACTCGCCGCCCTGGTGGTTGACCAGGCGGTTCAGGGCTTCGGTGTCGAGGATGCGCACATGGCGCTGCTTGACCTCGACCATGCCGTCCTCCACGAATTTCGAGAAAGTGCGGCTGACCGTCTCCAGCTTGAGCCCGAGGTAGCTGCCGATTTCCTCGCGTGTCATGCGCAGGATCAGCTCGGATTGCGAGAAGCCCCGGGCGTGCAGGCGTTGCACCAGGTTCAGCAGGAAAGCCGCCAGCCGCTCCTCGGCGCGCATGCTGCCCAGCAGCAGCATGACACCGTGCTCGCGCACGATCTCGCGGCTCATGATCTTGTGCACGTGGCGTTGCAGGCCGTTGATTTCGCGCGACAGGTCCTCGATGCGGTCGAAGGGCATGACACACACCTCGGCGTCTTCCAGGGCCACCGCGTCACAGCTGTGGTGGTCGCTGACGATGCCGTCCAGACCGATGATCTCGCCGGCCATCTGGAAGCCGGTCACCTGGTCACGACCATCTTCGGAGGCCACGCAGGTCTTGAAGAAGCCGGTGCGGATGGCGTAGAGCGAACTGAACTTGTCGCCGTTACGGAACAGGGCTTCACCGCGCTTGATCTTGCGGCGGTTGGCCACCATGAGGTCCAGGCGGTCGATTTCCTCGGCATTCAGGCCCAAGGGCATGCACAGTTCGCGCAGATTGCAGTTGGAGCAGGCTACTTTGATCGCTTGTGGATTCATGCCCTGTATTTTGACATCGGTCATCGAGGCCCTCCAGTGCAATGTTGCACCCGCAGCTGCTACCTTAGCAGCATTTGATGCATATCAAGGTGGGCATGGGGTGTTCCCGGCACAGTCCCAGCATGAATGCCGCTGCTGTCGAGCCCCTTTCCCCGGAACTTCTGCGTCGCCACGACGTGGCCGGGCCGCGCTACACCTCCTATCCGACGGCCGATCGTTTCGTCGAGGCTTTCGGCCCCGATGACTACCTGCGTGCCCTGCAGCAGCGCCGTTCGGGCGCGGCGGCCCTGGTCTTGCCGCTCTCCCTTTATGTGCATGTGCCTTTCTGCGAGTCGCTGTGTTATTACTGCGCCTGCAACAAGATCATCACCAGGCACCATGACCGCGCGGCCGAATACCTGCGCTACCTGGGGCGCGAGGTGGACCTGCACACCGCCCAGCTGGGCGTGGGCCAGACCGTCACGCAACTGCATCTGGGCGGCGGCACGCCGACCTTCCTGAGCGACGCCGAGCTGCGCGAGCTCATGGCCATGCTCAAGCGCAGCTTCACGCTGGCGCCGGGTGGTGAATACGCCATCGAAGTCGATCCGCGCACGGTCGATGCCAGCCGCCTGGACACCCTGGCCGAGCTCGGCTTCAACCGGCTGAGTTTCGGTGTGCAGGACTTCGACCCCGCCGTGCAGAAGGCCGTGCACCGTGTGCAGCCGGCCGAACGGGTCTTTGCCCTGGTGCAGGCCGCGCGCGAGCGCGCCTTCGAGTCCATCAATGTGGACCTGATCTACGGCCTGCCGCAGCAGACGCCCGAGTCCTTCGCGCGCACCCTGCAGCAGGTGGGCGAGCTGCGACCCGATCGCATCGCGCTCTATGCCTACGCCCACCTGCCCGAGCGCTTCAAGCCGCAGCGGCGCATCGCCAGCGCCGAACTGCCGGGCGCCGCCGCCAAGCTGGCCATGCTGTCCAATGCGCTGGCGCGCTTCCAGGAGGCGGGCTACGTCTACGTGGGCATGGACCACTTTGCGTTGCCCAACGATGCCTTGGCCGTGGCCAAGCGCCAGGGGCGCCTGCACCGCAACTTCCAGGGCTACAGCACCCAGCCCGACTGCGACCTGATCGGCCTGGGCGTGTCCTCCATCGGCCGCATCGGCGCCACCTGCAGCCAGAACGCCAAGACCCTGGAAGACTATTACGACGCCATCGACCACGGCCGTTTTGCCGTGGTGCGCGGCCTGGCGCTCTCGCGCGACGACCTGGTGCGGCGCGCCGTCATCATGGCCCTGATGTGCCAGGGCGAGCTGGTGTTTGAATCCATCGACCTGGCCTACCTGATCGACTTCAGGAGCTATTTCGCCCCCGAACTCGATGCCCTGCGCGAACTGGCCGAACAGGGCCTGGTGACGCTGGACGAGAGCAGCATCCAGGTTACCTCCATGGGCTGGTACTTCGTGCGCGCCGTGGCCATGGTGTTCGACCGCTACCTGCAGGCCGACCGCAACCGCGCCCGCTTCTCGAAAATCATCTAGACCCGCCTACACTCGGCCTTATGCAGACGACCCTGGCCGCCACGGCCCTGCTCATGGGGCTGGCTGGCGGCCCCCATTGCATCGCCATGTGTGGCGCCGCCTGTGCCGGCCTCGGCCAGGCGGCCGGTGAGCGCCGCGCCGAGGCCCTGTGGAGTTTCCAGCTCGGCCGTGCCATCGGTTACGGCCTGCTCGGCGGCCTGGCCGCAGCCTCGATCCAGGGCCTGGGCTGGCTCACGATACAGTCGGCCGCACTGCGCCCGGTCTGGACTCTTTTTCACGTGGCCGCCATGCTGCTGGGGCTGCTGCTGCTGGTTCGCGCGCAGCAGCCGGTCTGGCTGGAGAGCGCGGCGCGGCGCCTGTGGAACGGCGCACGCACGCTGGCGGCCGGGCGTGGCCGTGGCGCTCCGCTGGTGGTCGGCATGCTGTGGGCCCTCTTGCCCTGCGGCCTGCTGTACTCGGCCCTGCTGGTGGCGGCCATGACCGGCAGCGCGCTCGAAGGCGCCGCGGTGATGGCCCTGTTTGCCGCGGGCACGGCCGTCTCCATGATGACCGGCCCCTGGCTCTGGTTGCGCCTGCGTGGCGCCGGTCGCGGTGACTGGGGCGTGCGCCTGGCCGGCCTGGCCCTGGCCGCCAGTTCGGCCTGGGCCCTGTGGATGGGCCTGGTGCATGACACCGCGCCCTGGTGCCTCACGCCGGCCAGCTGATTTCGCGGGCCTGACATGGCCGTTTGCCATAATCGACGCTCATGTCACGTCCTTCCGGCGCCGCGCTTTCGCGCACCCATCTCGTCCTGATCCCCACCTACAACGCCGGCGCCAAGGTGCTGGAGACCGTGCGTGAGGCCTTGCGCCACTGGGCGCCGGTCTGGGTGGTGGTCGACGGCAGCACGGACGGCAGCGGCGCGCAGTTGCAGGCCCTGGCCGCACAGAAGCCGGACCTGAAAGTCATGGTGCTGGCGCAGAACCAGGGCAAGGGCGCGGCTGTTTTGCACGGGCTGGCGCTGGCCGAGGCGGCCGGCTACACGCATGTGCTGACCATGGACTCCGATGGCCAGCATCCGGCGCAGCTGATCCCGGCCTTCATGCGGGCCTCCATGGCCGATATGTCCTGCATGGTGCTGGGCAAGCCCGTGTTCGATGCCGATGCGCCGGCGCTGCGCGTGCAGGGCCGCAAGGTGTCCAACGCCTGGGCCAACCTGGAAACGCTGTGGATGGGCATCGGCGACTCGCTCTACGGTTTTCGCGTCTACCCCGTCTCGCCTTTGCTGAAGATCATGCGCGGCCAGCGCTGGATGCGCCGTTTCGACTTCGACATCGAGGCCGCCGTGCGCCTGTGCTGGGTGGGCGTCTGGCCCGTCAATATCGACGCGCCGGTCAAATACCTGCGGCCCGAAGAGGGCGGTGTCTCGCACTTCAACTACCTGCGTGACAACGCCTTGCTGACCTGGATGCACACACGCCTGATGCTGGGTTTTGCCCTGCGCCTGCCGCAGTTGCTGGTGCGACGCCTGGTCGGGCGCCACCGTTGACCCGGACGGTTGGGCGGGGGACCTTTTCCGTACGAATTCTGGGGGAATCTGGGTACAATTTGAACCGGACCATGGGCCGGCCAGTCGGGGCTCATGGCTGCAGCCGGACAGGGTGTTCCCTGTCTGGCGCCGTAGACAACAACAAATTCCCTGGGATGCTCGTCAGCTGTGAATTCCGGACCACCAGGCGGTCCGATTTACCTGCCAGACCGCGGGAGCCCATGAGGAAACAGAGTCACCATGCTGCGTCAGATCATCAAAGATTTCGTCATTCAACAGTTCAACGTCGACCCGGCCGTGTTCGACCGGCCCGATCTGAAGGTGTCCGATCTGGGCCTGGATTCGCTGGGTGTGGTGGAGATGCTGTTCGAGGTGGAAGACCTCTACGGCTTCCAGGTCGATGATCCCGCGCGCTACAGCAGCATGAGCTTTGACGAGATGGTGGCCGATATGGAGACCACCATCCGCGCCGCCAATAACGGGCAGATCCCGGCGCCGACTTCCCTGCAGGGCAAGGCCTGAGCGGCCCTTGGCGCTGCTGGCCTGGTCCATGTCTGCCGCTTCGACTGTGCAGCGCGTTGTCGTCACAGGCATCGGTCTGCTGAGCCCGCTGGGCCTGACGCGCCAGGCCAGCTTTGAGCGCCTGATCCGGGCCGAGAGCGCCATCCGGCCGGCCGCGCCGGAGATCACCCGCTGGTTGCCGCAGGTCTTGTCGGCCGACGTGGATCCCGCTTATGCGCAGCAGCTTGATCGCAACGAGCAGGGTCTGGACCGCGCCACGCAATTCGCCCTGCTGGCCAGCCGCGAAGCGCTGGCCGATGCCCGGGCCGCGGAGTGGGACCTGGCCCCCGAGCGCATCGGCGTGTTTGCCGGCATCGGCCTGGGCGGGGCCACCACCGGTGAAGCCCTCTACACCCGCATGAGCGAGCAGTTGCAGGCCGGCCGCAACCCGACGGTGATGCACCCCTTGTCAGTTCCGCGGCTCATGCCCAACGCCGCCACGGCCGCCATCTCGATGGCCCACCAGCTCCGTGGTCCCACGCACACCTACAGCGTGGCTTGCTCCTCCTCGGCCATGGCGCTGGGCGAGGCCTACCGCAACATCCGCCACGGGTACGCCGATGCGATCGTGGTCGTCGGTGCCGAGGCCATGAACGTGCCCGGCGTCTTCATGGCCTGGAACGCCTTGCGCGTGATGGCCAAGCCCCATCCCGGGAACCCGGCCGCCAGCTGCCGGCCCTTTGACCAGGACCGCAGCGGTTTTGTGCTCGGCGAGGGCGCGGCCGCCCTGGTGCTGGAGACGGCGGACTCCGCCCTGCGCCGTGGCGCGACGATCTACGGTGAGATCTGCGGTTATGGCAGCAGCAGCGACGCCAGGCATCTGACCCAGCCGTCCAGCGAAGGCCAGTACCGCGCCCTCCGCATGGCCCTCGATGAATCCGGCATCGCGCCGGCCGGCATCCACTATTTGAACGCCCACGGCACGGCCACCGAGGCCGGCGACGTGGTGGAGAGCGAGACCATCCGCCAGGTCTTTGGCGACCATGCCGACCGCCTGCCGGTGAGCTCCACCAAGGCCCAGCACGGCCACCTGATCGGGGCCGCAGGCGCGACCGAATTCGCCATCAGCCTGCTGGCCATGCAAAGCGGCAGCATTCCGCCGACGGCCTTTCTCGACCAGGCCGATCCGCGCTGCACCCTGGACTACGTGCCCCGGCAGGCGCGCCACGGGCAGAGCCTGCAGGCCGTCATGTCGAACTCCTTCGCCTTCGGCGGCAGCAATGTCTCGCTGATCGCGCGACGGTACCCATGAGCCGCCAGGCCGTTCTCAAGGCGGAGCTGTGCCGATGAACGAGACGCTCAGCTATCCCATCGTGCTCGACGTTGACGACCTGTGCCGGCTTTTGCCGCACCGTGGCGACATGCAACTGGTCGAGTCCCTGACAGTGCTGGACCACGACCATTTCCAGGCCAGCGCGCGCTGGTCTGCGGACGGCGCCATCCTGCGCGGGCACTTTCCCGGCCTGCCCCTGGTGCCCGGCGTGATGCTGGTCGAACTGGTGGCGCAGGTTGCAGGCGCCGGCATGCGCGCCGGCTCGCCTGTGGCGCGGCGGCTGGAGGGCGACTACCTCGGTTTGCTGGCGGGCATACGCAAATGCAGCTTCAAGCGCCCGGTGCTGCCGGATGAACGCGTCCAGGTGGATGTGCGCACACGGCCCATGTCGGAAACCGCGGCCGCCGTGTCGGCCGTTCTGACCGTGGGCGGCGAGGAGGCCGCCCAGGTCGAGATCCTGGTGATCAACTCCCCACGCCAGGCGGTCCTGGACGGGATGGCCGGCCTCATCCAGCGCAGCGCCTGAGCTGTTGCTGCGGGCTCAGTCCTTCGTCGGGAGTTCGCTGCGGAAATAGGTCTCCAGCTCGTTCAATGCCTGGGCCGTGAGCTCTGGCGGAGCGAAGCGCCGGCCCAGGCGGGCCCGGATGGTGAGGGGCAGGACCGGCGGGGTGAACAGGCCCCAGTGCTTGCCCAGGTAGGGCGTGGAAAACTCGAGGATGACCGCCTGCATGGGCACCTGGCTTTTCTTCGACATCAGAATGCAGGCGCCGGAGAGGCTGCTGATGGGGAACTCGCGGCTGCGTCCGCCTTCCGGGAACAGGATGAAATGGGCGCCATGCTCCAGTTCACGGCAGGCGCCTTCGATCATGCGGCGCGGGTTTTCGTTGCTCACGTACCTGGCCATGCGCGCGCCCACGCCATACAGTGGGTTGTGCAGCAGGCTGGCCTTGAGCACACAGGTCGCCTTGGACGAGCAGCTCAGCAGCATGACCGCGTCGAGCAGGGAAGGGTGGTTGGCGATGATGATCAGCGGCCCTTCGTCCTGCAGGCCGTCCAGCTCATGCAGGTCGGTGCGGATCTGGCAGACCCAGTGCAAGGTCCGGAGGTAGGCCTGAAAGCCCCAGCGGATGATGCGGCGTGAAACCGCCCTGTGCCAGCGACGCGGCAGCGTGATGAAGAGCAGCAGGAACAGCGGGATCGACAGCAGGCAGATCACCGCGAGCAGGCCGAGCCCGAAAACCATCACAAAAACTTCGTAGAGTCGCCACAGGGGGTTGCCGGATCGCCGCGATTGCATAGACAGAGTTGATACCATTGCGCACAGATCAGCGATTATTGACCATGCCTCTTTCCCGACAGTCCCCGGCGCGCGAATTGAACCGCTTGTTCTGGCGCCTCTGGTGGCTCAAGGCGCCCGGCTCGGCACTCTTCATCTGGCTGTTTTTCGAAGCCTATTTCTTCCTGCTGCGTTACCCGCATGCGCAGGTGAGCACGATGCCGCTCACCTGGCTGGACCGGGCCATTCCCATGCAGGGATGGGCCTGGGGGCCCTACCTCTCGCTCTGGTTCTACACCTGCCTGTCGCCCGCGCTGATGCCCAATCTGCGGCAGCTGCTGTATTACGGTCTCAGTGTGGGCGGCACCTGCCTGGTCGGCCTGGTCTGTTTTTATCTCTGGCCCACGGCCGTGCCCGCTTTCGAGCGGCTGCCGGGCAGTGGCCTGGCCATGCTGGAAGGCATCGATGCAGCGGGCAATGCCTGTCCGTCGCTGCATGTGGCCATCGCCGTGTTCTCGGCGATCTGGCTGCATCACCAGCTGCGTGCCGTCGCGGCTGGCCGCGCCTGGCTGGCGTTGAACTGGCTGTGGTGCCTGCTTATCGCCTACTCGACCCTGGCGACGAAGCAGCATGTGGTGCTGGACGTGCTGGGCGGTGTGCTGCTCGGTGCCCTGGGTGGCCTGTTGACCCTGGGCCTGTTCCGCCGGCGGTTTGCCGCCGACGCGAAGGTCTAGACCATCCCGCCGTTGACCGAGATCACCTGGCCCGTGATGTAGGCGGCCTGCTCCGAGGCCAGGAAACCCACCAGGGCTGCGACTTCCTCGGGCCGGCCCGCGCGTTTCATGGGCACCAGGCGCTGGATCGACTCGGCGTCGAAAGCGTCCTTGCTCATGTCCGAAGCGATGATGCCCGGCGCCACGGCGTTTACCGTGATGCCCCGGCTGGCCAGTTCCTGTGCCAGCGACTTGCTGGCCGCATGCAGGCCGCTCTTGGCGGCCGCGTAATTGGTCTGCCCTCGGTTGCCGGTGATGCCGGCAATCGAGGAGATGCTGATGATGCGGCCCCAGCGGGTGCGGATCATGGGCAGGGTCAGCGGCTGCGTGACATGGAAGAAGCTGTTGAGCGAGACGTCGATCACGCGGTGCCACTGCGCGCTGCTCATGCCGGGGAAGACCGCGTCGTCGTGCATGCCGGCGTTGTTGACCAGCACCTGGATGGGCTGCTGCGCCACGATGGTGTCCAGAGCCGCGCGTGATGCCGCCTCATCGGCCACGTCGAAACGCACGGTGCTGGCCGAGCCGCCCGCGGCCACGATCTCTGCACGCAGCGCTTCGGCCGCTTGGATATTGCGGTTGGCGTGGACGATGACGTGCAGGCCGTCGGCCGCCAGCTGGCGGCAGATGGCCGCGCCGATGGCGCCGCTGCCGCCGGTGACGAGTGCGTGTTTCATGCGAGGTCCGTTTGCAGGGGGTTCATGGCGCCCCCGCGTCGAGCATGACGCTGGCGCGGCCGCTGAGCAGGGTGGCGCCCTCCGCCTCGAGGTGGAAGCTGTAGAGGATGGTGTTGCCGTCGCCCGAGAGGCGCTGGGCGTGCACCTGCAGTTCGGCGGGCAGTGTGTCGAGCCGCGGGGCCTGCCACTTCACGTCGCGCACGCTGGCCAGGAAACCGGCGGCCGGCGCCGTCTCGCTGCCGGCCAGCAGGGCGCCGTGCACGGCCATGGCCTGGGCCGCGTACTCGATGCCGTTGGCCATGCCCAGCTGCCCATCCGCACGCAGCGGGTTGTTAGTGTTTTGATGGCTGTTGGCACGGCAGACGATGCCGCTCTCGTCCCAGCGCAGAACGGCATCGAGCAGGCACATGCTGCCCTGGTGCGGAATGCGGGCCGCGATCCAGGCGTGGTCAGGCAGCGGGCTGGATTTCTGCATCGAACGACATCCCATCCAGGTAGTCCAGGCGGACCCGTCCTGCCTCAGCCCGCGCCAGACGCTGCAACAGGGGCAGGCTGCGCGCCGCCGGCGTGTCCCGTCGCAGCTGTTCCAGTGCCGGGTCGCTCATGCGGCTGGCGGCCTGCCGTGTCAGGCTCAGGCCCAGCGTGGCCAGCGTTGCCGGCCCCGGCCGGGGGCTCAGCAGCAGGGCCAGGCCCAGGGGATGGGTGATCGGGCGCAGGCTGGCCAGGGGCTGCGGGTAGGGCGTGTCATAGGCCAGCAGCAGGCAGGACTCGCCGGAGCTCAGCACCTGGGTGGCCGCCTCGAGCAGACCGGCCGCAAAGGAGCCGTCGTAGGCGCACAGGCTGGTGGAGGGCGCACGGCAGGCCGTGGCGATGCTCCAGTAGCCGGACGGTGCGTTGTGCACCGAGTTGTGGAACCGGGTGGGGGAGACCGCACGGTCGCTGGAGGCCAGGGTCTCGAGGATCGTGTTGCAGTTGTCGCAGTCGGCCGCACTCGATGTGAACACCGTGCGCAGGGTGGCGGGATCGGCGCCCGCCTGGCGGATGGCTTCGAAACCGGTGGCAAAGGCCAGCTTGATCGCGGTGCCGGCCCGGCGCCGCTCTGCGGCGGGCAGCGCTTCGGCCGGTGGCAGTTGCAGCGGAGCCAGGGTCAGCGCGGCGCGCCCGGCCAGTACCTCGGCGGTCTGTGGCCAGCCGGACAGGCCGGGGCCGTAGAAGCCGACACCCTCCAGATGCACCTGCAATGGGGTGGTGGATTTCATGCGGCCACCTTCGACAGCACCAAGCTGCAGTTGCTACCGCCAAACCCGAAGGAGTTGCTCAGGGCATGCTGCAGGGGCAGCTCGATATTGGCCAGAAGGTAGCGGGATTTCAGGTCCGGATCGAGCTGCTCTGTGCCGCAGCCGCCCGGCGCCAGGCCATGCTGCAGGGCCAGCGCGCAGATGATGGCTTCGATGCCCCCGGCCGCGCCCAGGGTGTGGCCGGTATGGCCCTTGGTCGAACTGCAGGGCGTGGCCGTGCCGAACAGGCCGCTCACGGCCTTGTCTTCGGAGGCGTCGTTGCTGGGAGTGGCCGTGCCATGCAGATTGATGTAGCCGATCTGCGCGGGCAAGAGGCCGGCCATGTCGAGCGCGGCCTGCATGGCCTGGCGCGCGCCCAGGCCTTGCGGATGGGGCGAGGACATGTGGTGCGCGTCGCTGGATTCGCCGATGCCGCTGACCACGATGGCGCCAGCCGGTGGGCTGTCGGCGCGTTCCAGCAGCACGAAGGCCGCCGCCTCGCCGATGGAGATGCCGTCGCGTTCGGCATCGAAGGGGCGGCAGGGGCGGCGTGAGACGAGCTGCAGGGAGTTGAAGCCGTAGAGCGTGGTCAGGCAGAGCGAGTCGACCCCGCCCACGATGGCCGCGTCGATCAGGCCGCAGGCCATCATGCGCTGGGCATTGCCGAAGACCTTGGCGCTCGATGAGCAGGCGGTCGAGACCACAAAGGCCGGTCCCTCCAGGCCGAAGTAGGAGCGCACGAAATCGGCCACGGAGTAGCTGTTGTGGGTGTGCCGGTAGTCCAGGCTTCCCGTGAAGTGGCCGGTGCCGGGGTCGCGCTGGCGGTAGGCCAGTTCGGCGCTGAGGATGCCCGAGGTGCTGGTGCCCAGGAAGACGCCGACGCGGTCCTGGCCATGGCAGGTGATGGCCGCACGCACCGCAGCTGCAAAACCGTCCTGTTCCAGGCCCAGTTGCGCCAGCCGGTTGTTGCGGCAGTCAAAAGCGCCCAGGTCCGCGCGCAGCGCGTAGCTGTCGAGCCCGGCCACGGCGCCCAGGCAGGTGTCGAGGTCCACCGTTTCCCAGCGCATGGCTTGCACGCCGCTGCGCTGGTGGCGCAAGGCATCGAGCGTCGGCGCAAGGCCTGCGCCCAGGGCGCTGGTCAGGGTGTAGGCGGCGAGGTGGAGCGGCAGCATGGCAGAGGTGCTCAAGGGCGGAGGTTCAGGCGGGCGATTCTACCGGCGCAGCCTGCTGCGGGCCGGGCTGGGGCCGGGCCAGAATGGCCGAGAACAGCAGCGCCAGCACCGTGCCCAGGCCCACGGTGATGCCGAGGATGGACAGCACCGGCACGCTGGACAGGGCCAGCATGCCAAAGCTGCCCACGATGGTCAGGTTGGCCGTCACCAGGGACAGGATGGTGCGGTGCTGTTCCTGCAGGCTGGCGCCGGTATTGGCGCTGTCGAAGAACAGGGCGTAGTTCGAGCCGATCGCGACCACCAGCAGCAGGCCGACCAGGTGCAGGATGGTCAGCGAGGTGCCCCCCAGCAGCAGCGTGCCGGTCACGCAGACCACGGCGCAGACCAGCGGCAGGGCCACGCGCAGGGTGCGCGTGATGGAGCGCAGTGTCAGCAGCAGCAGGACCAGGATGGCCAGGCAGCCCAGACCCGAGAACAGCAGCGCCTCGTGCAGGTAGCTGTCGAACAGGGCGCTGGTCTCGGCGAGCAGATCGATCACGGTGATGTTCGTGCTGCCGCCGGCCTTGAGCGCCGCATCGACGCGCTCGATGTCGATGTCCTGCTCGGCCGCGTCGACCAGACGCGGGCGCAGCGGCATCAGCACCAGCACGTCGCGTTCGCGCGGGATCAGCAGGGAATCGTAAAGCAGCGCCGAGGCGGTGCCGTCCAGATCCTGGCGTGTCAGCAGGGGGCGGACGCGGCTGCGTTCCACGTCGGACAGGAAGTCCTGCAGGCGCTCGGGTTTGAGCGGCCCGCCCGCCAGCGCGGCCTCCAGCCGGCGGCGCAGCGGGGCGGCTTCGGGCAGCGCGGCCTGGCGGGCCTGCTGGCTGGCCAGGCTGGGCAGTACGAGGGCAGGCGAGCTGTAGCCCGCGAGCGCGCCGTCTCGGCTCAGGGCCTGCAGCACGCGGCCGGCCCGCTCGGCCTGTTGCAGGGCCTGTTCGGGATTGGCCGCCGTCAGCACCGCCAGATAACGCAGGTCCGAGGCGCCCAGGTTGCGGCGCAGTTCCTCGTGCAGCTGCTGGTCGGCTTTGGGCACGGGATTGAGGGCGGAGATGCTGCGGTTCCAGATGCGGTCCGCATGCAGGGTCACCACCCCCAGCATGCCTGCCATGAGCACCGGCAGCAGCCAGCGCAGCCGCGGGGCCAGCCGCATCAGCTGGCGCAGCCCTTCGCCGGTGCGCGGCATGCCCGGCACCGGCAGATGCTGCGGTGTCAGGCCGGGCAGAACGTAGCGCGTGACCAACATGGCGGCCACCAGGCCCACGGTGGAGTACAGGCCGAGCTGCGCCAGACCGGGGAAACCCGAGCCCAGCAGGGCCAGGAAACCGGCCACCGAGGTCAGCAGGCCCAGCCAGAGCGTGCGCCAGAAAAGGCGGGCTGCGCCGGGGCCCGGGCGCTGGACAAAAAGATAGATGGCGTAGTCGACGGCCTCGCCGATCATGGTGGTGCCGAAGCCCAGCGTGATGCCGTGCACCTGTCCGAAACCCAGGCTCACGGCCGTGATGCCCGCCAGCGTGCCGCTGAGCATGGGCAGCAGGCTCAGGCCCAGCAGCATGGGAGAACGGTAGACCAGCAGCAGCAGGCCCACGACCAGCACCAGGCTGGCCAAGGCCAGGCGGTGCACTTCGCCTTCGATCAGGGCGCGGGAGGAAACCGAGAACACGCTGGTGCCCGTCATCAGCAGGCGGGTGTCGGCCTGGCGATCGGGGATGGCGGCAAAGGCGCTGCGCACCGTTTCCAGCGTGCGGGCCTGCGCGTCGATGTCCGAGCCCTCGGCCCGGGTCTGCAGCAGCAGCAGGGCGCGCGCGCCGTCGTGCGTGGACCAGACGCCAGCGGTGCTGGGCGGCTGTTCGCTGCCTTCGAACTGGGCCAGCAGCACACGCGTCTCGGCGGTCGGGTCGCGCGGCAAAAGCTGCTTGAACAGCATGCCGGCGCTGCCCGAGAGTTCTTCCAGCGTGGCGCCGATGGCGCGTCGCAAGCCTGCTTCCGAAAAGCGTTGCGCGTCCACCGCGGGGCTGAGCAGGTAGCGGTTGTCGAAGATGTAGGCGCGGTCGAGCGCCAGGTCGGTGGCGCTGCCGTTCTGGACGCCGATGAACTCCGTTTTTCCGCGCAGGGCCGCGGACAGCGCTTTCGAGAGCCGGGCCCGCTCGGCCGCGTCGCCGCCCTCGATGCCGACCACGATCAGGCGCGCGATGATGCCGTCCTTGAGCTGGTCCATCAGCATCTGCTGGCGCTCGCTGGGCGCGCGCGGCATGAAGGCCGAGAGGTCGGCCACGAAGGTCGTGCGGGCGATCACGGCCACGCAGGCCAGCAGGGCCGCCAGCCACAGCATCGCAGGCAGGAAACGGCGCCAGCGCGTCATGGCCTGGCCAGCGGGGTGATCTGCATTTCGGAGCGGTCGCCATCGGCATGGTCATAGGCCACGCTCGACACCTCGCCCTGGCTGCCGCCGATGCGGATGCGGCTGATGATGCGGCTCATCGTGGGCTCGCGCGGCTCCAGCATGAGCTGCCAGCGGGCCGGCGTGCCCAGCAGATGGACCCGGTAGACCTTTTCCAGCGCCTGGCGGTCGCCGGCCAGGGTGCCGCGTATGCCTTCGACGAAGGCGGCCACTTCCGGGTAGGACTGCAGGTTGACGGTCTTCTGGCGACCGTCCTGTTCCAGCGTGAGCCGGTTGCCCTCGAGCAGCATGGACTGCTTCCTGGGCCTGAGCGTGCGCATCTCCATGCGGTCCGGCGCTGTGAAGGACAGTTCACCCGAGGATTCGACCGGCTTGTCCAGCATGCTGATGTACTTGCGCTCGACGAAGCGGGCCTGGCCGTTTTGGGTCTGGGCCAGCAGCTGCATCAGCTCGCCCAGCTGCCATTCCGCAGCCTGGCTGACGGAGGTGCCGGCCAGCAGCACGGTGCCGAGCAGGACCAGCAGGCCACGACGCAGGTGGATTTCATCGGGGAGCACGGAGAGTCTCTTTCCAGAAATCATAAAAATTGAACCAGTTGTATGGTGCCAGGCGACAGTGCAACTCGATCAATTGAGCATAGCGCTCAATGGCCGCGCGCATGGTGGCATCGCGCTGGCCCGCAGGACTTGCGCTGAAATCGGCCAGGCGTTCGAAATGGATGTCATAACGGTTGCCGCCCCGGTACAGGCCGGTCATGAAAAACACCGGGCGCCGCACGATGGCGGCCAGCCGGAACGGCCCCGTCGGGAAAGGGGCCGTTTCGCCGAAGAAGGACACGTTCAGATGCGGGTCCGGGCCCACGGCGCGATCGGCCAGCAGGGCCACCCAGGCGCCGGCCTGGACGCGTTCATTGAGCGTGAAGATGGCATCGAGCCGGCCCAGGGGGATGATGTCCAGCACCACCTGCGCGTTGACCTGGGCCAGCATGCTGTTGAGCAGCCGGGCGTTCTGCGGGTACATCGCGGCGCAGACCTTGTGCCTGGCATTTTTGCGCGCCAGCGTGCGCAGCACTTCGAAACTGCCCAGGTGCGCGCCAAAGATCAGCAGGCCGCCCGAGGCGTCGTCGCCAGCGGGCAGCAGTTCTTCGCCGAAGACGCGGATGTCGAAGAGCTCGTGCCGGTCGTTGAGCAGGTAGACCCGGTCATGGATGGTGCTGGCAAAGGCCAGGATGTGGTGGTACAGCTCGCCCCAGCCCGCGCGCCGGCCCAGCACGCGCTGCAGGTAGGCGCGCGAGGCGGCGCGGGCTGCGGGCACCGCGAGCAGGAAGTACAGGGCGATGCCGTAGACGATGGGGCGCGTGAGGCGCCGCCCCAACGCCAGCGACAGCCAGGTCATGAAGCGCAGCAGCGCCAGGCTGCCGCGTTCCTTGCGTTGCAGCCAGACCGGGGGGACATCGCCGGGATCGGGACGGTGGGGTGGGGCCTGCGTCATGCGCCCTCGGCCCTGGCCACCGTGTAGCGGCCGCTGGCGATGCGCCGCTCACCGCAGCGGATCTCGAAACGCACTGCGGAATCGCCCGTTTCAAAGTCCAGCGCCAGGGCCTCGCCGGGCAGGGCCGGGCTCAGGAACTTGGCCATGGCGATGCCGGAGAGGGTGAGGCCACAGGCCTGTTCGATGGCGCGCTGGGCCCGGTCCAGCAGGACCACACCGGGCAGGATGGGCCGGCCCGGAAAATGGCCGGCATAGGCGGGATGGTCGATGGCCACCGGCAGGGGCAGGCGGATCATTCAGCCTCCATTCCCGCTGCCGGCAGATGGCGCCAGCCGGGCGACCAGCAGGATGTTGGCAAACGGCGTGCCCTGGTGCATGGGGATGGCTTCCACAGCAAAGCCCAGCGCGCGCAGCAAGGTCTGCCAGTCGTCCAGCGTACGGCAATACAGGCGCGAGAGCCGGTGGCCGCGCACGAAGGTGACCGCGGCATCCACCCAGTTGCTGATCCTGAAGGGCAGGCCGGCCGAGGCGTCGCCTACGCGCAGCAGCAGCGTCCCGCCGGGGGCCAGGGTGGCTTGCACACGACGCAACACGTCCTCCTGGGCCTGATAGTCGACGTAGTGCAGCACGTCAAGGATCACCGCCACATCGGCCTGGCCGAAATCAGCCGTACACATATTGCCCAGCGTGAAGCGGGCGCGTTCGCCCAGGTGCGCCAGCGCCGTCCGGGCGCGCTCCACATCGCGCGGCATCAGCTCGATGCCATGCACCTGCACGCCGTGGGGCGCCGCGGCCCAGCCGATGGGCCAGGCGCGTTCGGCCGGCGACTGGCCCGTGAGGCTGCCCAGCAGGGACGCCAGCAGGCCCTGGCCGCAGCCGATGTCGAGCAGGCGCGCGTTGGCAGGAATCAGGCCGCGCTGCAACAGTCCGGCAAAGGCCGGGTCACCGCTGAGTTTGCCTCGGGCGAAATGCCAGGGGAATGGGCCCAGGGGACGGTAGGGCGCGGTGGCCTGGTTCAGCAGCTCCGGCGGCAGGAAAGGGGAAGGCATCAAACGACAGGGTTCAGGCAGCGGGGTGGCGCATTTTAGGGCGCGCATCAGCATGATGCGGCGTCCAGCGTTACCGGTTGCAGCCCGCGTGCGCGGATGGTGGCCAGCAGGGGCGGCAGCACCTCCAGCAGCACAGGCTGGCCGTTGGGACTGAGGGCGGCATGGTGGTCGTGCAGCAGCAGGATGTCACCCGGACCCAGATCGCGGGTCAGGCGTCGCAGCACGAGGCTCGCGTCACCCGTACGGGTGTCGAAACCGCGCCGTGTCCAGCTGGCCAGTTGCAGGCTCAGCTCATGCAGCACGGGGTCGAGGAAGATGTTGCGCAGGCCGGCCGGGGCACGGAAAAAACGCGGGCTCTGGCCGGTGACGTCTTCCAGCGTGGCCTGCGCGGCACTGATTTCGCGGCGCAGCCGGGCCGGCCCCATCACGGAAAAATGGTGGCGGTGGTGCTCACTGTGGTTGCCCAGGGCGTGGCCGCGCCGCAGGATCTCGCGCGCCAGTTCCGGATGGCGTCGCGCATGGGCGCCGATGCAGAAGAAGGTGGCCTTGGCTTGCAGTTCGTCCAGCAGGTCCAGCACGGCGGGGGTGACCTGCGGGTCGGGGCCGTCGTCGATGGTGAGCGCGACTTCCGGGCGCTGGCGCGGCAGGTGGGTCAGATTGGGGCCCAGCCAATGGCTGCGCGGCCACAGACCGGCGGCCGCGATCAGTGCATGGTTGGCCGCCAGCGCGCCCAGGCTCAGGGGCCAGGCCGGTGTGAGCAGACCGACGCCGGCCAGGGCATGCACACCCAGTGTGAGCTGCACGAAAGGCGCCGGTTTCCAGCGCTCGGTCGGGGCGGTGGCGGTCCGGGTCGCACCGCGTTCCTGTGCGGCCTGCCGGGCCAACTGGGCCAGCGCCTGCTGGGGCAGTTTGCCGGTGGCGTTGCGCGGCAGGGCCGGCAGGAAATGGACGGGGCGTGGCAGGAAGGCCGGGTCGATGCGCTCGCGCATGGCGTGTTGCAGCCCGGTCTCGCTCAGCGATGGCGCCACCACGAAGGCGACCGGGCGCTGGATATGGCCCCGCGCATCCTGCGCCAAGTCCTGCGGCCAGTACAGGGCGGCGTCGAGCACGCCCGGGATGCTGTTGATCTGGTGGTTCAGGTAGGCCAGCGAGGTGCGCTTGCCGGCGATGTTGACCATGTCGGCATGACGCCCCAGCAGGGCGAAGCGGGTGGGCGACTGCAGTTCCAGCACATCACTGAGCGGCACCACGCCTTCGACGTGACCGCCGCTGGCCGCGAAACGCGGCTCCCCGTCCACCGAGGGCTGGGCCTGCACTTCGATGCCTTCGAAGGTCTGCCACAGATCACCGGCCGCGCAGCGGCGCGCGGCGATCTGGCCGGTTTCGGTGCTGCCGTAGATTTCGAGCAGCGGGGCGCCCAGCGTCTCCTCGGCCTGGCGGGCCAGCTGCGGCGCCAGCGGCGCGGTGGCGCACAGCAGCAGGCCCAGCGGGGGCACGGCGATGTGCGCCTCGATCAGGGTGCGCAGGTGAAAAGGCGTGCTGACCAGCAGGCGCGGGGCGGGCGTGTTCTGCAGTGCGGCGGCGATATCGGCCGGGTAGAAGGGATGACTGGCGTCGATCACACCCTCGTTGAGCAGGGGCAGCAGCACCGTGGATTCGAAGCCGTACATGTGCTGGGGCGGCACGGTGCCGGTGACCGTGAAGGGCTGATCGCTGCCCAGCCATTCGCGCACACGGCGGCCCGCACCCTGCGCGTTCTGCACCAGCGGCCCCCAGTGCTTGGCGTGCGGCATGGGCTCGCCGGTCGAGCCCGAGGTGAAGACGTAGGCGGCGATCTGTCCGCCGTCGATGTCGGGCACCTCGAAGGGGGCGCCGGCCGCGGAGATGGGGCCGCGTTCGTAGACGATCTGCGGCAGGCCGCCGCTGTCACCGGGGGCATCCACCACGGCGTGCAGGCCGGGGTAGCGCTGGCCCAGGCGCTGCAGCATCTCGGGCGTACGGGTGGAGGGCAGCAGCAGCGGCACGCCGCGCAGCAGGGCCGCGCCCAGCACGACGGCGAAGTGGTGGCGCTTGCTGCACAGATTGAGCACGGCGGCGTCTTGCGGCAGGCGCGCGGCCATATGGCGCACGGCACCCAGGTAGTCCAGCGCCGTGATGCGACGGCCATGGGACCAGGCCAGCAGGGCCTGGGGTGTGCGGTGCGAGATCAGGGCGGGCATGGGCTGGGCTCAGGCGCCATCGCCCGCAGCGCGTTTTTTGTCGCGGTACAGGGTGAAGCTCTGGAGGATGGAGACGTGGGGGATGCCCCGCAGGCAGTAGCGCCGGGCCGCGTACTCGGCCACGAACATCCCGCCCAGCAGGGGGATGGAGATGACGTTGACGAAGAAGGACCAGGTGGCCAGCGAGACCGTGAAGAACAGGACCAGCGGGATCACGGCCATGGCGATGAAAAACCCCGTCCAGGCCCAGGTGGCCTGGCGCGCGTAATGCGCGATGCGCGGGCTGTAGTCGGCGCCGTGGATGCGCCGGGCGAACTGGGCGATCAGCGGCTCATGGCCCGGGCGCAGCGTGTGGCCGAAGAACCAGGCCAGCAGGGTCTGCATGCCCACGGTCTGCGCCAGGTTGATCCAGGCCAGGGTGGCGTGCGACCAGCTCGAAGCCGTGAGCAGCCAGTGCATGACGGCCGGGTAGCCCAGCAGGAGCAGCAGGGCCAGCGCCGTTTTGAACCACAGTCCTGTTTTCATGGACAGGTGCGAGGAGCGTGGCCGCAGCGGCTCAGACGCGGTGGCTGGCGATGTGCGCCGCCAGGCTGCGCAGGGAACTGAAGATGTTGGCGTTGTCGGGATCGTCCGAACGCATCTGGAAGCCGTATTGCTTGGAAACGGCCAGGGCGATCTCCAGCACGTCGATCGAGTCCAGGCCCAGGCCGTCGCCGTACAGCGGGTCCAGCGGCGCGATCTGCCCGGGGCTGACTTCCAGGTTCAGGGCGGTGACGATGAAGCTGGCGATCTCGCGTTCGAATTCGGTCTGGGTGTCGGTGGTGCTCATGGCGGCGTGTGACAGGCAGGGGTTGCTGAAAAGGTCAACCAGCCATTTTAGCTGCTAGGGCCTGAGATAATCAGGGCATGTCCGACCCCCAGTCCGCTGCCTCCGGGCGCTGGCGCCTGTCGGTCGCGCCCATGATCGACTGGACCGACCGCCATTGCCGCTACTTTCACCGCCTGCTGAGTCGCCACACGCGGCTCTACACCGAGATGATCACCACCGGTGCGTTGCTGCATGGGGATGTCGCGCGCCACCTGCGTTTCAATGCCGAGGAGCACCCGGTGGCCCTGCAGCTGGGCGGTAGCGAACCGGCCGATCTGGCGCACTGCGCGAAGCTGGGCGAGCAATGGGGTTACGACGAGATCAACCTGAACTGCGGTTGCCCCAGTGAGCGCGTGCAGCGCGGCGCTTTCGGCGCCTGCCTGATGGCCGAGCCCAGGCTGGTGGCCGAGGGGGTCAAGGCCATGGTGGACGCCGTGTCCCTGCCGGTCACGGTGAAACACCGCATCGGCATCGACCGGACCGAGAGTTACGAGTTCGTGCGCGACTTCGTGGGGACCGTGGCCGAGGCGGGCTGCGCCACCTTCATCGTGCATGCGCGCAATGCCTGGCTGCAGGGCCTGTCGCCCAAGGAGAACCGCGAGATCCCGCCGCTGCGCTACGAGCTGGTGCACCGGCTCAAGCACGACTTCCCGCAGCTGACCATCGTGATCAACGGCGGCCTGAGCACCGACGAACAGCTGTCGCGCGAACTGCGCCTGCTCGACGGCGCGATGATCGGCCGTGAGGCCTATCACAACCCTTGGCGGCTGGCCTCCTGGGACGAGCGTTATTTCGGCGCTGCGCCTTCGACGCTGACGCGTGAGGCGGTGGAGGCGCAGATGGTGGACTACATGCTGCGCCAGGCCGCGGCCGAGGGCACGTCCTGGTATTCCATTGCGCGCCACATGCTGGGCCTGCGCCACGGCCTGCCGGGTGCTCGGCGCTGGCGCCAGGTCTGGAGCGACCACACGCTCAAGGGCCGGGATCCGCGCGAGGTGATGGCCCTGGCCCATGGCCAGGACAGCGGCGTACGCCTAGCCGCCTGAGCGGCCCGGCCCTCGGCGGCCGGCCTGCTTCTGGTACCTGCCCTCGCTCGCCGTGGCGTAGTGCTCCATGAGCCGGTTGAGCTTGAGGGTGGGTGTCATGAAACCGTACCCGATGGTCCAGGGCTCGCGCACCAGGTGCGTGTTGCGCGGCACGGCATAACGCGCGAAGCTGGCCGTGGCCTGCGCGATGTCCTTGAGCGCGGCTTTCACGGCGCGTGCATCCGTCAGGCTGGTGGGCGCCTCGGGGTCCAGGCCCAGGCGCTGCCATTCCTCGCGCTGCAACAGGGCCACGCAGGCGATGAAGGGGCGCTGCTCGCCGCGGCCAGCCAATCCTGCTGGCGCTGGATCGGCGGCTGCGCGGCTCAGCTTTGCCTGGCCAGGAGGTAGCGCTCGAATTCCTCGGCCGGCATGGGGCGGGCGCAGTGATAGCCCTGGGCCTCGTCGCAGCCGAAGTCATGCAGCTGCCGCATCAGCTCGGCCGTTTCCACGCCTTCGGCGATGGCGCGCAGGCCCAGGCTGTGCGCCATCTGGATGATGGCGCGCACGATGGCCGCGTCGTCGGCATCGGTGGTTAGGTCGCGGATGAAGCTGCGGTCGATCTTGAGCTTGTCGATGTCGAAGCGTTTGAGGTAGGACAGGCTCGAATAGCCGGTGCCGAAGTCGTCGATGGCCAGCTGTACGCCCAGCCGCTTGAGGCGCTGCACCGCGGCCGTGACCTGTTCCACGTCCTGCAGCAGGATGGATTCGGTCAGTTCCAGCTCCAGCAGGGCCGGCACGAGCCCGCTGTCCGAGAGGGCCCGGGCCACGGTGTCTTCGATCGCACCACGGCGGAACTGCACGGCCGAGAGGTTGACGGCCATCACCAGCTCCGGCAGGCCCGCACGTCGCCAGCGCATGGCCTGGTGGCAGGCCTCCTGCAGCACCCAGGCCCCGATGGGCACGATCAGGCCGCTGTCCTCGGCCACGGGGATGAAGCGGTCCGGTTGGACCAGGCCGAACTCGGGGTGTTCCCAGCGCAGCAGGGCCTCGGCGCCGACCACACGGCCGCTGCCGATTTCGACCTGGGGCTGGTAGTGCAGCACGAACTCGCCGCGTTCGATGGCGCGGCGCAGGCCGCTGCGCATGAGCAGGTGTTCGACGGCCTCGTCGTCCATGGCCTCGTCGAAAAAGCGGTAGGTGTTGCGGCCGGCTTCCTTGGCGCGGTACATGGCCATGTCGGCCTTCTTGCGCAGGATGTCGAAATCGCTGCCGTCCTGCGGGTAGAGGGCGATGCCCAGCGAGGCCGAGGTGGTGAGTTCGTTGCCTTCGCAGACATAGGGCTCCTGCAGGGTTTCCATGATCTTGGTCAGAACGGGCAGGCTGGCTTCGATGCCATGCAGTTCGCGCAGGATGAGGACAAACTCGTCACCGCCCTGGCGGCTGATGGTGTCGCTGTCGCGCACGCAGCGCTTGAGCCGGGTGGCGACTTCCTTGAGCAGGGCGTCGCCGGTCGCATGGCCCAGCGAGTCGTTGATCTTCTTGAAGTTGTCCAGGTCCATGAAGACCAGGGCCAGGCCGCTGTGGCTGCGCTCGGCCTGGGCGATGGCCTGTTGCAGGCGGTCTTCGAGCAGCACGCGGTTGGGCAGGCCGGTCATCGGGTCGTGGTAGGCCAGGAACTCGATGCGCTGCTCGGCCTGCTTGCGTTCGGTGATGTCCGAGCCCGTGCCGCGGTAGCCGCGGAAGACGCCATCCTCGAAGATGGGCTTGCCGTGGATGGCGTACCAGCGCAGCGCGCCGGCCTTGGTGCGCAGCTGGTAGGTGAAGTCCTTGAAGGGCAGGCGGGCTTCCAGCGCCCGGCGGTGGGCCGCCCAGTCGGCGGGCGTGAGGCCTTCGATGGGCAGGTCCCAGCGGTGCTGGCCCAGGAGGCCGGACTTATCGTGGGTGGGCGAGAGGTGGCCGCGCGAGATGTCGACGAAGCGCAGCTCGGCGTCCATTTCCCAGAACCAGTCCGAGGCCATCTCGGTCAGGTCGCGAAAGCGCGCCTCCTCGGCGCGCAGCTGCTGGTTGATGCGCGCGAGCTCCTCGGTGCGCTCCTCGACGCGGCGCTCGAGCTCGTGGTGCGCGAGGGCCAGGGCTGCCTGGGCGTCTTTCTGCGCGCTGATGTCCTCGCTGATCCAGATCGCGCCCTGCACACCGTCCGGGGTGCTCAAGGCCTTGGCCAAGTGCCGGCTCCAGATCGCCACGCCGTCGTTGCGGCGCCGGTGGTGCCATTCGATGTCCACGAGCTCCCCGCGCGCCAGTCTGGGGCCGACGGCGGCCCCAAAAGTCCGGTAGTCCTCGTCGCTGTCGAAGAAGACCCGCGCCTGCTGGCCGGCCAGGGTGCCCAGCTCCCAGCCGTAGATGGCCTCCATGCGCGGGTTGCAGTGCGCGATCCGGCCGTCACGCGTGAACAGGATGCCGACCGAGGCGTTTTCCAGGATGGCCTGCTGGCGCTGCAGCAACTCGGCCAGCCGGGCCTGCTCCCGGCGCTGTGCCGTCACGTCTTCGATGATCCAGATCGTGCCGGCGAGGGTGTTGGCCGGGTCGATGGCCTTGGCCCGCAGGCGGCAGAGCACGGCGCTGCCGTCCTTGCGGCGCATGGGTGTCTCCGTGTCCAGCAGCTGGCCGGCCGAAAGGATGGGGCCTGCCTGCCGGCCCATGGCCTCGTAGTCCTCGGCGCTCAGGTAGAAGAGGGAGCCGGGCTGACCTACAAGCTCGCTGCCGGTCCCGCCGTAGATTTCGGTAAAGCGCGGGTTGCAGTGCAGCACCTTGCGATCGCGCGTGAAGAGGATGCCGACCGACGCGTTCTCCAGGATGGCCTGGTATTCCAGCAGCGTCTGCTGCAGGGTGTTGTCTTTGTTGGCGCTTGCCCGCGTGGTCATGGTTTCAGGATAGGGCAATTCCGGCCGCGTCACCAGTGCCGAGCCTGTTCACGGTCTCGCAGAGGAGTCCTGCGAGACCGTGAACAGGCTTTCAAAGTCTCAGGCGGCCGCCTCCAGCCCATTGCGGAAATGCTCCAGCATCTTCTGCCTGGCCAGACCTGCGTCGCGCGCCTGCAACGCGGCCATGACGGCGCGGTGTTCGGCCAGCGACTCTTCGATGCGTCCGGACTTGAGCAGCGAGTGGTGCCGGTTGAGTTTCATGACCTTGCGCAGGTCGGCCACCATCTGCTTGCGCCAGCGGTTGTCGGCGATCTCCAGCAGGCGCATGTGGAAGCGTTCGTTGATGGCGAAGAAGCGGTCCCGGTCCTGGGCACTGGATTCCAGTGCTTCGTGCAGGCTTTGCAGTTCGCGCAGTTGCTCGTCCGTGGCGTGTTGGGCCACCACGCCGGTCGCGTCGGATTCGAGCAGGCCCAGCAGGTGGTAGATGTCCACCAGGTCCTTTTCATTGACCTCGGTGACGTAGGCGCCGCGGCGCACCTTCATGGTTACCAGGCCTTCGGCGGCCAGAACCTTGAGAGCCTCGCGCAGGGGGGTTCGGCTGATACCGTAGTCCTCGGCGATCTTGAGTTCGTCGATCCAGCTGCCGGGCTCCAGCTCGCGGCTGAAGATGCGCTGGCGCAGCAGTTCGGCCACTTCTTCATACAGGGCGCGGGGGGAGAGGGAAACGGCGGACATGGCCTGAATTGTATGCTCAAGAAATATTTTGCATCAATAATTATGAATGAAGTAAACTGCGCGCAACAAATTAAAGGGCCTTTCCGGGGCTGCCGCTTTGCCATGAGCCAGAAAAAACCTGAATTCGAAAGCGCCAGCCTCGAGGCCTGGCGCAAGGCTGCTGCCAAATCCGCTCCTGGCGGCGATGTGAACGCCCTGAACTGGCTCACGCCCGACGGCATCTCGGTCAAGCCGCTCTACACCGCAGCCGACCTGCAGGGCCTGCCGCACGCCGACACGCTGCCCGGTTTCGAACCCTATCTGCGCGGCCCGCAAGCCACCATGTACGCGGTGCGGCCCTGGACCATCCGCCAGTACGCGGGCTTTTCCACGGCCGAGGAATCGAATGCCTTCTATCGCAAGGCGCTGGCCGCCGGCGGGCAGGGTGTGAGCGTGGCGTTCGATTTGGCCACCCACCGCGGTTACGACAGCGACCACCCGCGCGTGACCGGCGACGTGGGCAAGGCCGGCGTGGCCATCGACTCCGTGGAGGACATGAAGATCCTGTTCAGCGAGATTCCGCTGGACAAGGTGTCCGTCTCCATGACCATGAACGGCGCCGTGCTGCCCGTGCTGGCGGGTTATGTGGTGGCGGCGGAAGAGCAGGGCGTATCGCAAGACAAGTTGAGCGGGACCATCCAGAACGACATCCTCAAGGAGTTCATGGTCCGCAACACCTATATCTACCCGCCCGAGCCGAGCATGCGCATCATCGGCGACATCATCGAGTACACGGCGCAGCACATGCCGAAGTTCAACTCGATCTCGATCTCGGGGTACCACATGCAGGAGGCCGGCGCCAACCAGGCGCTGGAGCTGGCCTTCACCCTGGCCGACGGCAAGCAGTATGTGAAGACCGCCATCGCCAAGGGCATGGACGTGGACGACTTTGCCGGTCGCCTGTCCTTCTTCTGGGCGGTCGGCATGAACTTCTACCTGGAGATCGCCAAGATGCGTGCGGCCCGCCTGCTCTGGTGCCGCATCATGAAGGGCTTCAACGCCAGGAACCCCAAGAGCCTGATGCTGCGCACGCACAGTCAGACCAGCGGCTGGAGCCTGACCGAGCAGGACCCCTACAACAATGTGGTGCGCACCACCATCGAGGCCATGGCCGCGGTCTTCGGCGGCACGCAGAGCCTGCACACCAACAGCTTTGACGAAGCCATCGCCCTGCCCACCGAGTTCTCCTCGCGGATTGCACGCAACACCCAGCTCATCATCCAGGAAGAGACCCACATCACGAACGTGATCGACCCCTGGGCCGGCAGCTACATGATGGAGAAGCTGACGCAGGACATGATGGATGCCGCATGGAAGATCATCGAGGAAGTCGACGCCATGGGCGGCATGACCAGGGCCGTGGACAGCGGCTGGGCCAAGCTCAAGATCGAGGCCGCCGCCGCCGAGAAGCAGGCGCGCATCGATAGCGGCAAGGACGTGATCGTCGGCGTCAACAAGTACAGGCTCAAGAAGGAAGACCCGATCGAGATTCTCGAGGTCGACAACGTCAAGGTGCGTGACGGTCAGATTGAGCGCCTCAAGGCCATTCGTGCCAGCCGCGATGGCCAGGCGGTGCAGGCCGCGCTCGATGCGCTGGCCGCCGCCGCCGAAGCCGGCAGTGGTAACCTGCTCGACCTGAGCATCCAGGCCATCCGGCTGCGCGCCACGGTGGGCGAGGTCAGCGATGCGCTGGAAAAGGTTTTCGGGCGCCATCGCGCCGATACGCAAAAGGTGACCGGTGTGTACGCAGCTGCCTACGACTCGGCCGAAGGCTGGGAAAACCTCAAGAAGGAAATCGCCGACTTCGGCGAGCAGCATGGCCGCCGTCCGCGCGTCATGATCTCCAAGCTCGGCCAGGACGGCCACGACCGCGGCGCCAAGGTGGTGGCCACGGCTTTCGCCGACCTGGGCTTCGACGTGGACATGGGCCCGCTGTTCCAGACCCCCGAGGAGTGCGCGCGTCAGGCCATCGAGAACGACGTGCACGCCGTGGGCGTCTCCACCCTGGCCGCGGGCCACAAGACCCTGGTGCCGGCCATCATCGCCGAGCTCAAGAAGCAGGGCGCGGACGACATCATCGTCTTCGTCGGCGGCGTGATCCCGCGCCAGGACTACGACTTCCTTTATGAAGCAGGCGTCAAGGGCATCTACGGCCCCGGCACCCCGATCCCGGCCAGCGCCAAGGATGTGCTGGAGCAGATCAAGAAGGCGATCAAATGAAGCACCCCCGAGGCGCTGCGCGCCTCCCCCTCAAGGGGGCGACACCAACGGCCCGGCAAAGCCGGTTCCGCGGTGTCCCTGGTTTTGGGGGCATGGCATGCGGGGCGGTTCTCATTTTTTGATGTGTGCATGACAGAGAAGAAACAGATCGGAGCCGTGCCGCTCTTGGACGGCATCCTGCAGGGCACGCCGGCCCAGCAGCGCCGTGCCATGGCCAAGGCCATCACGCTGCTCGAATCCACACGCGCCGACCACCGCGCCCAAGGAGACGAACTGCTCACAGCCCTGCTGCCCCACACCGGCGGCGCCTTTCGCCTGGGGATCAGCGGCGTGCCCGGCGTGGGCAAGTCCACCTTCATCGAGGCGTTGGGTCTTTATCTCATTGAGCATGGGCACCGGGTCGCCGTGCTGGCGGTCGATCCCTCGTCCAGCCTCTCCGGTGGTTCCATCCTGGGCGACAAGACCCGGATGGAAAAACTGTCTGTGCACGACCAGGCCTACATCCGCCCCAGCCCGGCCAGTGGCACGCTGGGGGGCGTGGCCGAGAAGACGCGCGAGGCCATGCTGGTCTGCGAGGCTGCGGGTTATGACATCGTGATCGTCGAGACCGTGGGTGTGGGCCAGAGCGAGACCGCCGTGTCCAGCATGACGGACATGTTCTGCCTGATGCAGCTGCCCAATGCGGGTGACGATCTGCAGGCCATCAAGAAGGGTGTGATGGAGCTGGCCGATCTGGTGGTGATCAACAAGGCCGATATTGACGCGGCGGCTGCCACGCGAGCGCAGGCGCAGATCACCTCGTCGCTGCGCCTGCTCGGTCTGCACGGCCATCCTGAACATGCGCATCATGATGAAAAAATCTGGCATCCGAAGGTGGTGCAGCTCAGTGCCCTGCTGGGCCAGGGCGTGGACAGCTTCTGGGCCGCCGTCACCCGATTTCGATCCCTGCAAACCGCCAGCGGCAAGCTGGCCGAGCGACGCCGGCATCAGGCCCAAGCCTGGATGTGGGAGCGTATCGAAGCCGGCCTGCGTCAGGCTTTCCGCGCGCATCCGCAGGTGCGCAAGCTGCTGCCGCAATTGGGCGCCGAGGTGTTGGCTGGCCGGCTGGCAGCTTCCACCGCCGCGCGGCAGCTGCTGCAGGCCTACGAACACAAAAACTGAAAAGTCACGAACACAGAGGACCAACCATGCACGACATCCTGGAACAACTGGAGCAAAAGCGCGCCGCAGCCCGTCTGGGCGGTGGCGAAAAACGTATCGCCGCGCAGCATGCCAAGGGCAAGCTCACGGCCCGCGAACGCCTGGAAGTGCTGCTGGATGAAGGCACTTTTGAAGAGTGGGACATGTTCGTCGAGCACCGCTGCGTGGACTTCGGCATGGACGAGAACAAGATCCCGGGCGACGGCGTGGTCACGGGCTACGGCATGATCAACGGCCGCCTGGTCTTCGTCTACAGCCAGGACTTCACGGTCTTCGGCGGTGCGCTCTCGGAAGCGCATGCCGAGAAAATCTGCAAGATCCTGGACCAGGCCATGAAAGTGGGCGCGCCCGTGATCGGCCTCAATGATTCGGGCGGTGCGCGCATCCAGGAGGGCGTGGCTTCCCTGGGCGGTTATGCCGAGGTGTTCCAGCGCAACGTCAGCGCCTCGGGCGTGATCCCGCAGATCAGCATGATCATGGGGCCCAGTGCTGGCGGTGCCGTGTACAGCCCGGCCATCACCGACTTCATCTTCATGGTGAAAGACAGCTCGTACATGTTCGTCACCGGCCCCGAAGTGGTGAAGACCGTCACGCACGAGGAAGTCACCGCCGAGGAACTGGGCGGCGCGCTCACGCACACCACCAGGAGCGGCGTGGCCGACCTGGCTTTCGAAAACGATGTGGAGGCGTTGCTCATGCTGCGCCGCCTCTACAACTATCTGCCGTTGAACAACCGCGAGAAGGCCCCGATCCGCAAGAGCGGCGATCCGATCGACCGCATGGAGCGCAGCCTGAACACCCTGGTGCCGGACAATCCCAATAAGCCCTATGACATGAAGGAGCTGATCGTCAAGACCGTGGACGACGGCGACTTCTTCGAGATCCAGCCCGAGTACGCCAAGAACATCCTGATCGGCTTTGCCCGCATGGACGGCCAGACCGTGGGCATCGTGGCCAACCAGCCCCTGGTGCTGGCGGGTTGCCTGGACATCAAGAGCAGCATCAAGGCCGCGCGCTTCGTGCGCTTCTGCGACGCCTTCAGCATCCCGGTCATCACCTTCGTGGACGTGCCCGGCTTCATGCCCGGCACCAGCCAGGAGTACGGCGGCATCATCAAACACGGCGCCAAGCTGCTCTACGCCTACGCCGAGTGCACAGTGCCCAAGATCACGGTCATCACGCGCAAGGCCTACGGCGGCGCCTACGACGTGATGGCTTCCAAGCACCTGCGTGGCGACGTCAACTTCGCCTGGCCCAACGCCGAGATCGCGGTGATGGGCGCCAAGGGTGCGGTGGAGATCATCTTCCGCGAAGACAAGGGCGACCCGGCCAAACTGGCCGCCAAGGAGGCCGAGTACAAGACCCGTTTTGCCAACCCCTTTGTGGCTGGCGCGCGTGGTTATATCGACGACGTGATCCTGCCGCATGAGACGCGCAAGCGCATCTGCCGTTCGCTCGTCATGCTGAAAGACAAGAAGCTGGACAACCCGTGGCGCAAGCACGGGAACATTCCGCTCTGAGGTTCTCCGTGGCTATGCGTTTCGACTGCGCTGGATTGGGTGGCTTGGGCGTTTTGCTCCGTGTCCCCCGCCCTTCGGGCTCCTCCTTGACCTGCGCAAAACGCCCAAGCCACCCAATCCCGGGTGCTGGCGAGGCCGAAGCCCCTGTCCATCCTCTTCTCTCGCTTCACAGCAGGGGGTGCGGCGTGTCTGCCGCAGCGAAGTCAAGGAGGAGCTCACGCAACCGCTGCCGCGGTTGCGCTCACGTTGTGGCAAACGCCATGCACGGCCATGGCCGTGCGTGGGCGGGGGACATGAGCGGAGGCAGGCACGTCGCACCCCTTGCGGGCTCAGCCAGCCCCAGATAAGACAAAACAACTGATCCCCGAATAGGAGACCGACATGTTCAAGAAAATCCTGATCGCCAACCGCGGCGAAATTGCCTGCCGTGTGATTGCGACCGCCAAGAAGATGGGCATCGCCACCGTGGCCGTGTATTCCGAAGCCGACCGTGACGCGCGTCACGTGCTGCTGGCCGACGAATCGGTCTTGCTGGGCCCGGCGCCCAGCCGCGAGTCCTATCTGGTGGCCGACAAGATCATCGCTGCCGCCAAGCAGACCGGCGCCCAGGCCATCCACCCCGGCTACGGTTTCCTGTCCGAGAACGAGGATTTCGCCAAGCGCGTGGAGGAGGAGGGGCTGGTCTTCATCGGCCCCAAGCACTATTCCATCGCCGCCATGGGCGACAAGATCGCCTCCAAGAAGCTGGCCGGCGAGGCCAGGGTCAACTGCATCCCGGGCTGGAACGAGGCCATCGAATCGGCCGAGCGCGCCGTGGAGATCGCCAAGGGCGTCGGCTACCCGGTGATGATCAAGGCCTCGGCCGGCGGTGGCGGCAAGGGCCTGCGCGTGGCCTTCAGCGACAAGGAGGCGCTAGAAGGCTTCACCAGCTGCCGCAACGAGGCACGCAACAGCTTTGGCGACGACCGCGTTTTCATCGAGAAGTTCGTCGAGGAGCCGCGCCACATCGAGATACAGGTGCTGGGAGACAGCCACGGCAATGTGATCTACCTGAACGAGCGCGAATGCTCGATCCAGCGCCGGCACCAGAAGGTGATCGAGGAGGCGCCGTCGCCCTTCATCAGCGACGCCACGCGCAAGGCCATGGGCGAGCAGGCCGTGGCCCTGGCCAAGGCCGTGAAATACCAGAGCGCGGGCACGGTGGAGTTTGTGGTCGGCAAGGACCAGAGCTTCTACTTCCTGGAGATGAACACCCGCCTGCAGGTGGAGCATCCGGTGACCGAGTGCATCACGGGCCTGGACCTGGTGGAGCTGATGATCCGCGTGGCTGCCGGCGAAAAGCTGCCGCTCGCGCAATCCGATGTGAAGCGCAAGGGCTGGGCCATCGAGTGCCGCATCAACGCCGAGGACCCCTTCCGCAACTTCCTGCCGTCCACCGGCCGACTGGTGCGTTTCACGCCGCCGGTGCAGAGCATGTGGCAGTCCGACACCCAGCATCTGCAGGGCGTGCGGGTCGATACCGGTGTGCAGGACGGCGGCGAGATCCCCATGTACTACGACTCGATGATCGCCAAGCTCATCGTGCACGGCAAGGACCGCCTGGATGCCATTGCCAAGATGCGCGAGGCGCTCAACGGTTTCGTCATCCGCGGCATCAGCTCCAACATCCCCTTCCAGGCGGCGCTGCTGGCGCACCCGAAGTTTGTGGCGGGTGACTTCAACACCGGTTTCATCGCCGAGCATTACGGCAAGGGTTTTTCGTCCGAGGACGTGCCGCACGCCGATCCCGACTTTCTGGTGGCGCTGGCCGCCTTCGTGCGCCGCAAATCGCGCGAGCGCACGACGACGATCTCCGGCCAGCTGCCGGGTTATTCGGTGGACGCCGGCAAGGACTACGTGGTCATCACGCTGGGCGCCGATGGCCAGCATGTGCATACCCCGGTGCATGTCGATGAGTTCGTGGGCGAAACCGGCAAGGCCCGGGTGCGTGTCAACGGTCGCAATCACGAGATCTGCAGCACCTCGCGCCTGAACGACATCATCATCACCGGCACCGTCGACGGCCGGCTTTTCACGACCCAGGTGGAGCGCGGCACGGCCAGGAATCCGCTGGCCCTGAAGCTGCAGCACAACGGCACGCTGATCGAGGCGCTGGTGATTTCGCCGCGCATGGCCGAACTGCACCGCCTCATGCCCCACAAGGCGCCGCCGGACATGAGCCGTTACGTGCTCTCGCCCATGCCGGGCCTGCTGGTGGACGTGGCGGTGCAGCCGGGCCAGAAGGTGCAGGCCGGCGAGCGCGTGGCCGTGATCGAGGCCATGAAGATGGAGAACGTGCTGTTTGCCGCGGCCGATGGCGTGGTGGGCAAGGTGCTGGCGTCCAAGGGCGAGAGCCTGACGGTGGACCAGCCGATCATCGAATTTGCATGAATGCCAAGGTGGAGTTCCAGATGAGTCAAGTGCGCCCCCTTCGACAAGCTCAGGACAGGCCTTTCAAGGTGCTGGGGATCCAGCAGATCGCCATCGGCGGGCCTGACAAGACCCGTTTGAAAAAGCTCTGGGTCGAGATGCTGGGCTTGCAAGTCACCGGCACATTCAAGAGTGAACGTGAGAACGTGGACGAGGATATCTGTGCCATGGGCTCCGGGCCTTACAAGGTCGAGGTCGACCTGATGCAGCCGCTTGATCCCGAGAAGAAACCGGCTGTGCACACCACACCGCTCAACCACGTGGGCCTGTGGATCGACGACCTGCCCAAGGCCGTGGCATGGCTGAGCGCACAAGGTGTGCGATTTGCGCCCGGCGGAATACGCAAGGGTGCGGCCGGTTACGACATCTGTTTCCTGCACCCGAAGTCGAACGAGGAGTTCCCGATAGCGGGCGAGGGGGTGCTGATCGAGCTGGTGCAGGCGCCGCCCGAGGTGATCACGGCCCTGGCCTGATGCGGGCAAACCCCGTAAGGTTCATGCAGGGCTCATTCCTATACTGGATTGTGCGGAGGAGACTTCAGTTCCGGTCAATCATGCCGATCTGGAACTGAGCAGAGCAGTGCCCACCACAGGGGATCACATACGTCATGGCATTCGTCCGATCCATCTTAGGCCCCGGCGCATGGCTCATGCGCCGTCTGCCCCTGGCGGGCAAGCTGGCCCTGCTCGTGGGCGTCATGTTGCTGGCCTATGCAGCGGTGGAGTGGGTCGGCGCGCTGGCAGGCGCCTTCGCACTGGCCCTGCTGGTTTATCTGATGCTGGCTTTCTATTTCAGCTTCATGGCCGATCTGCGCCGGGTCATGCATTTCATGGAGCAGACGGCGCAGGGCAATCTGCGCGAGAAGGCCGGGATCCGCGGGAACGATGAGCTCGGGGCCATGGCCCAGGCCATGCAGCGCATGGTGGCCAGTCTCTCGGGCATGGTGGCCAGCATACGCAGCAATTCGGCCCTGGTGGCCCATGCGGGCCAGAGCCTGGCCGCCGGCAACCGCGAGCTGTCGGACCGTACCGAGCAGCAGGCCGCCAATCTGGAGCAGACCTCGGCCAGCGTGCAGGAGCTCTCCAGCACGGTGCAGGACAACGCGCGCACCATGCAGCAGGCCAGCACCCAGGCCGGCCAGGTGCGCGGCGTGGCCGACCGGGGTGCCCAGGGCATGGCGCAGGCCGTGCAGTCGGTCGAGGCGGTGCAGGGCAGCGCGCAACGCATGAACGAGATCATCGGGGTGATCGACAGCCTGGCTTTCCAGACCAATATCCTGGCGCTCAACGCCGCCGTGGAGGCCGCGCGTGCCGGCGAGGCCGGGCGTGGTTTTGCCGTGGTGGCGGCCGAGGTGCGCACCCTGGCGCAGCGCAGCGCCGAATCGGCCAAGGAGATCCGCCAGCTCATCGGCGCTTCGTCCAGCCAGGTGGCGACCAGCGTGGAGCAGATCCACACGGCCGGCAGCAGCATCGGCGAAATCGTCACGGGGATCCGCGGTGTAGCCGAGAGCATGTCCAGCATCACGGTGTCCGGCGCCGAGCAGAGCACCTCGCTCAACGAGATCACGGCCGCCATCCGCCAGCTCGACGAGATCACCCAGCGCAATGCGGCCATGGTGGAGCATGCCGTCGAACAGGCTGAAAAACTGGAACAGCGGGCCTCCACGCTGGCGCAGGCGGTGGAGGCTTTCCGTCTGCAGCAGGGCACGGCCGACGAGGCCCTGGCCCTGGTGCGGCGCGCGATTGTTTTCCGCCAGCAGACCACGCGCGAGGGTTTTGTACGCGGGCTGACCGAGAAGCGGCAGGGCTTCCACGACCGCGACATGTACGTCTTTGCGCTGGACCGTGCCGGTCACTATATGGCCTTCGGCGGCAACCCGGCCAAGGTGGGTACGCGGGTGCAGGACATCCCGGGCATCGACGGCCAGGGTCTGCTGGAGGCCATCGTGGCGCAGGCCGAGCACGAGCCCGGCTGGGTGGAGTACGACATCACCAACCCCGCCACCGGTGCGGTGCAGACCAAGATGTCCTATGTGCAGCAGATCGACGATCTGTACGTCGGCTGCGGCGTTTACAAGAACCTCGTGGCGGCTTGATCAGGCCTGGCCGCCGCCTTCGCGGCGGGCCCGGGCGCGTGCCAGCGCGGCTTCGATCACGGCGCGTTTCCTGTCCAGCACGGCGGGGTCGGTGTGCAGCGAGTGCGCGGGCAGGTCGGCCAGCTTGGCCTGGGCTTTTTCCTCGAGGCGGACTTCGTTTTCCTGTTTTTCGCGTTGCAGGCGCAGCACGTGGAAGGTGTAGCGCCGGCGCGCGGTGTCGGCCTGCGGCTGCGACCAGGCGGCCCAGCCGCTGCGCTCGCCGCTGACGTTCTCCATCTCGATGCAGTCCACCGGGCAGACCGGGATGCACAGTTCGCAGCCGGTGCAGTGCGGTGCTATCACGGTGTGCATGCGCTTGTTGCCGCCCAGGATGGCGTCGGTGGGGCAGACCTTGAGGCACAGCGTGCAGCCTATGCACCAGTCCTCGTCGATCACGGCCACGGTCATCGGGCATTCCAGGCCGAACGTGGGGTTCAGCGGCTGCACTGGCTGGCCTGTCAGGCGGGCCAGCCGGGCCACGCCTTCAGCGCCGCCCGGCGGGCATTGGTTGATAGGCGCCTCACCCGCCGCGATGGCCTGCGCATAAGCCGCGCAGTCGGGGTAGCCGCAGCGCGTGCACTGGGTCTGGGGCAGGGCGGCGAGGATCTGGACAGCGGTGGCGGGCATGCCCGGATTATCCGGCCCGCAAATCAGCTTGCAGACTTCGCGGTTTTTTTGCCGCCGACCTTGGACGCCGTGTTGTGGGTCAGGATGAAGGCCTTGACCGCCGGGTAGACGATGTCGCGCCAGCGCCGGCCCGAGAAGATGCCGTAGTGGCCGGCCCCCTTGGCTTCCAGGTGTTGCTGGCGGGTCTTCGGCACGCCGCTGCAGATATCGTGCACGGCCTCGGTCTGGCCCGAGCCGGAGATGTCGTCGAGCTCGCCTTCGACGGAGAGCAGGGCGGTGGTCTTGATGTCCTGCGGCTTCACGCGTTCGACCTGGCCGTCGATGCCCTTCACGTCCCAGCTGCCCCGCACCAGGCTGAAGTCCTGGAACACCGTGCGTATGGTTTCCAGGTAGTAGTCGGCGTCCATGTCGAGCACGGCGTTGTACTCGTCGTAGAACTGGCGGTGCGCTTCGGCGCTGGTGTCATCGCCCTTGAGCAGGTGTTCGAAAAAGTCGTAGTGGCTCTTGGCGTGGTGGTCCGGGTTCATGGCCACGAAACCCGCGTGCTGCAGGAAACCGGGGTAGACGCGCCGGCCCGCGCCGGGGAAGTTGCTGGGCACGCGGTAGATCACGTTGTTCTCGAACCAGCTGTAGCTCTTGGTCATGGCCAGGTTGTTGACGGCCGTGGGCGACTTGCGAGCGTCGATGGGGCCGCCCATCATGGTCATGGTCAGCGGTGTGGTCTCGCCGCGGCTGGCCATCAGGGACACCGCGGCCAGCACGGGCACGGTGGGCTGGCACACGCTCATCACGTGGCAGTTGCCGTATGCGTGCTGGAGGTGGCGGATGAACTCCTGCACGTAGTTGACGTAGTCGTCCAGATGGAACTCGCCCTGGGAGAGCGGCACCATGCGCGCGTTTTTCCAGTCGGTGACGTAGACCTTGTGGTCCTTGAGCATGGTGCGCACCGTGTCGCGCAGCAGCGTGGCGTAGTGGCCCGAGAGCGGCGCCACGATCAGCACCACGGGCTGGGCCTTGAGCCGGGTCAGGGTGGCCGGGTCGTCGCTGAAACGCTTGAAGCGGCGCAACTCGCAGAAGGGCTTGTCCAGTTCCACGCGCTCGTGGATGGCCACGTTGACGCCGTCCACGCCCACGGTGCGGATGCCGAACTCCGGCTTTTCATAGTCCTTGCCCAGGCGGTGCAGCAGGGCGTAACCGGCCGCCATGCGCTGGGCATGGGGAAGGTGGGCCAGCGGCGACAACGGGTTGTTGAAGGCCTTGGCCGTGGTCTGTGCCAGATCGGCAAAAGGCTCCATCAGGGAGCGCTGGGTTTCATAAAGCTGGTACAGCATGAGAGACTCTCGCTTTCAGCGGATTGCTGCAGTGCAATATAGCAGTTGTGCGGCCGCCCGGTCTGGGTAATTGCACCTAGACCTGGCCCCTGATGGCCGCCAAGGCGCCAATCGATCCATGCAGCGGCGTCTCGTTCTTGCCACGGTCTTGGGCCGTGGCGCCAGCCTTCTGACTGGAATCTCCATGCCCAGCACCGCCGCGGCTCATCCTCTGCATTTCGGTGCACTGGCTTACAGGCGGCTGATGGCTCACGGGCATGGACAAACCGCGCACCCTCCACGATTTCGGCGGTTTTCCGCAGCTGGGCGAACTGGCGCGTCATGCCCTCCCACGCACGACCATTTTCTGCTCCTGCACGGGGGCGATGTTCGCGCGCTCAGCGCGCGAACATCGATTCCATCTCGTGCCGCACCTTGTAGGCGTGCGTGCTGGTGTCCATGGCCACGTCGTCCCAGCTCAGGGACTGCCCTTTTTGCACCGGGCGCACCACCTTCACGTTGTGGGCCATGCCCAGGGGCAGGCCGCGCAGCTGCTGTGAGGCCGATGCCGGCATCAGCTTGCCCCAGACCGTGTAGCCGCCTTCGCCGTCGAGCAGGTCGCCCGGCTTCAGGTCGCGCTTGGCCGTGGCCACCACGTCGGCGTTCCAGCCGATGGCCACCCCCGTGGGCTCGCCGCGCAAGGCCACGCTGGCCACCGACACGCCGACCTCCAGCCCGATCAGGTGCCAGCGCTTGTAGAGGGTGAAATAACGCCCGCTCGGATCGGTGTGGGCGTTGTATTCCTCGAAGCAGTTCTTGATGTACTCGGTTTCGGCCTCCACCGTCACCCACACGCCCATGCGGATGTCGTAGGGAATCTGGCGGCCGTCGGTTTCCAGGGAGGAAATCACTTCCACCATCCCCTTTTTCTCGAGCACCCCGCCCTCGCTGCGCGGCCGCGTCACGAAGGGGATGTCTTCCACGCTGGCCGGCGGGTAGAGCAGTCCGTTGCTCGGCACGGCCAGGCCGGTGGCGTTGGAGACGGACGTGCTCTCGATGCTGGGTTTGGAGCCGTCGAGAAAGCTGTTGAACATCTTGGGGTTGAGGCCCCCGCGCACGGCCTGCTCGGGTGTGAGGCCGTAGTAGCCCCAGACCGTCTCGGGCGTGGATTCGCAGAAGTGGGGCAGCCACTTGTGGCCCCGGCCGGCCGCCACCACCGGGAAGCCGCAGGTCCGGGCCCAGTCCACCAGGTCGCAGATCATGGCCGGCTGGTCCCCATAGGCGAGCGAGTACACCACGCCCGCCTGGGCCGCCTTGCGCGCCAGCAGGGGGCCGCAGAAGGCGTCGGCTTCCACGGTGACGTTCACCACGTGCTTGCCCTGGGCAAAGGCTTCGAGGATGTGATCGACCGCGGCGATCGGGTTGCCCGTGCACTCCACGATGAGGTCGATCTGGGGGTGGCTCACCACGGCCCGCCAGTCGTCCGTGATCCAGGTGCTGCCGTTCTTCAGGGCCTCGGCGGCCGAGGCCGCCTGCGCCTGCCCGGGCTTCCAGCCCACGCGCGCCAGATTGGCGCGGGCCGTGTCGGGCGACAGATCGGCAATGCCCACCAGATGCACGCCGGGCATGCGGGGCACCTGGGCCAGGTACATGGAACCGAATTTCCCGGCGCCGATCAGGCCGATGCGGATGGGGTTGTGTTCGGCGGCACGTTGCAGGAGTTTGTGGTGGAGGCTCATGAGACAGGAATGGAGGAGCGGGTGGAGAAGGCGCGCGAGCGCGCAGTATCACTGGTTTTCAGTCAGTCGGGCAAGCCGGCTGGCCGGTTTGCAGGGAGGGTTTTTCGGTGCGGCGTGGGGCGCAGCGTGCGTCAGGCAATTCATGCGAGGCTTTTCTTCACCGCGGCGGCGATGCTGGCGGCGTCGACCTGGAAGTGGCGCCGCAGCGCCGCGCGGGTGTCGCTGCGTCCGAAGCCGTCGGTGCCCAGCGTGGTGTAAGGGCGCCCCTCGGGCACCAGAAAGCGCACGGACTCGGGCACCGCGCGCACATAGTCGCTGGCCGCGACGATGGGGCCCGAGGTCGCCGCGAGCAGATCGTGAAGGTGGCCGCGGCCCTCGGACAGGTTGTCACGGGACAGGCCGTCACGCGCCAGCTCGCTCCAGCTGGTCACGCTGATCACCTCCACGCCCACGCCGTCGGCAGCCAGTTGCCGCGCGGCCTTCAGGGCTTCGGTCAGAATGGCGCCCGAGCTCAGCAGCACCGCGCGCGCACCGCCATCGGCGGGGCCCTGGCGACCGAAGCGGTAGGCGCCGCGCAGCACGCCCGCGGCCGCACCCTCGGGCAGGTCGGCCTGGGCGTAGTTCTCGTTCATCAGCGTGACGTAATAGAACACGTCGCGCTGCTCCACCAGCATCTCGCGCATGCCGGCGTCCAGGATCACGGCCAGTTCACCGGCGAAGGCCGGGTCGTAGGCCTTGCAGTTGGGAATGGTGGCCGCCACCAGATGGCTGCTGCCGTCCTGGTGCTGCAGCCCTTCGCCACCCAGCGTGGTGCGGCCCGAGGTCGCGCCCAGGAGGAAGCCGCGGGCGCGCTGGTCGGCGGCGGCCCAGATCGCGTCGCCGACGCGCTGGAAGCCGAACATCGAGTAGTAGATGTAGAAGGGCAGCATGGCCAGGCCATGCACGCTGTAACTGGTGGCGGCCGCCGTCCAGCTGGCGATGGCGCCGGCCTCGGAGATGCCTTCCTCCAGGATCTGGCCGTCCAGCGCCTCGCGGTAGGAGAGCACCGAGCCGATGTCCTCGGGCGCGTAGCGCTGGCCGACGCTGCTGTAGATGCCGACCTGCTTGAACAGGTTGGCCATGCCGAAGGTGCGCGCTTCGTCGGCCACGATGGGCACGATGCGCGGACCCAGCTGCGGATCCTTGAGCAGGCCGCCCAGCATGCGCACGAAAGCCATGGTGGTGCTCATCTCCTTGCCCTCGGGCTTGAGCGCGAAGGCCGCGTAGCGCTCCAGGGCTGGCACGGCAACGATGTCGCAGGCCGTCTCGCGCCGGGGCAGCGCGCCGCCCAGGCGTTCGCGGTGCTGGCGCAGGTAGCGCATCTCGGCGCTGTCCTCGGCCGGCTTGTAAAAGGCCAGGCCGACGGCCTGCTCGTCGCTCAGGGGCAGCTGGAAGCGGTTGCGGTACTCGATGAGGTCCGTGTCGTCGAGCTTCTTCTGGCTGTGGGTGGTCATCTTGCCCTGGCCGGCCGCGCCCATGCCGTAGCCCTTCTTGGTGTGGCACAGGATCACCGTGGGCTGGCCGCGGTGGGCGGCCGCGGCCGCGTAGGCGGCATGGATCTTGACGATGTCGTGGCCACCGCGCTTGAGGTGGTCGATCTGGTCGTCCGTCAGCCCCTGAGCGAGCGCGGCCAGCTCGGGGTTCTGGCCGAAGAAGTGCTCGCGGTTGTAGCGCCCGTCCTTGGTGGCGAAGGTCTGCATCTGCCCGTCCACCGTGTCGGCGAAGGCGCGGGCCAGCGCGCCGCTCGGATCGCGCGCGAACAGGCCGTCCCAGTCGCTGCCCCAGATCAGCTTGATGACGTTCCAGCCCGCGCCGGCGAAGAGGCGCTCCAGCTCGTCGATGATGCGGCCGTTGCCGCGCACGGGACCGTCGAGGCGCTGCAGATTGCAGTTGACCACCCAGACCAGATTGTCCAGCCGCTCGCGCGCGGCCAGCGTGAGCGCGCTCATGCTCTCGGGCTCGTCCATCTCGCCGTCGCCGAACACGCCCCAGACCTTGCGACCCTCGCAGTCAAGCAACTGCCGGTGCGTCAGGTAGCGCATGAAGCGCGCGTGGTAGATGGAGCTGATGGGCCCCAGGCCCATGGAGCCGGTGGGGAACTGCCAGAAGTCTGGCATGAGCCAGGGATGCGGGTAGCTGCTCAGGCCGCGCGCGCCGTGCTCGGGCGCGGTGAGCTCCTGGCGGTAGTGCAGCAGGTCGGCCTCGCTGAGGCGGCCTTCGAGGAAGGCGCGCGCGTACACGCCCGGCGCGCTGTGCGGCTGGAAGAACACCAGGTCGCCGCGGTGCGCATCTTGCCCTCCACCTTCCCCTGAGGGGCCTTCACCGCCCGGGGCAGCCCGGTGCGGCCCGCTGCGGGCATGGAAGAAGTGGTTGAACCCGACCTCGAACAGGTCGGCGGCGCTGGCGTAACTGGCGATGTGCCCACCCAGTTCGCCATAGGCCTTGTTGGCGCGCACCACCATGGCCAGCGCGTTCCAGCGCATCAGCGAGGCCAGGCGCTCCTCGATCGCGAGGTCGCCGGGAAAGGGCGGCTGCGCGTGGGCCGGAATGCTGTTGATGTAAGGCGTGTTGAGATCGGGCCGCCAGTCGATCTGACGGCTGCGCGCCAGCCGCACGAGCTCGTCGAGCATGAAGCGCGCGCGCGCGGGGCCGGCATGCGCCACCAGCGCGGCGAAGGCTTCGCGCCATTCGGTGGTTTCGGTCGGGTCGACGTCCAGGTCCAGGAATTCATTGATCATGTTCACACCCATGAATATAGGGAGATGTGCCCAGAATTTGCTGCCTATTTGTTCTGCGATGATGACGCATGACAGCAGAAAATTCTGAAATAATTGAGGAAAACAGACAATGATGGACAAAATAGATCTGCGCATCCTGCGCGAACTGCAACAAGACGCCTCTTTGTCCAACGTGGAGTTGGCCCGCCGCGTCAGTCTGTCGCCCTCGCCTTGCCTGGCCCGTGTCCGCGCCCTCGAAAAAAGCGGCGTGATCCGTCAATACGTGGCCCTCGCCGACGCGTCGCAGCTGGGCCTGGGCCTCAACGTTTTCATCAATATCAGCCTGCGCACGCAAAGCAAGGAGGCGCTGATGCGCTTCGAGGCGCGTGTGGCGGAACACGCGCAGGTCATGGAGTGCTACCTCATGACCGGTGATTCCGACTACCTGATCCGCGTGGTCGTGGCCGACATCGCGGCACTTGAACGTTTCATTCTCGATCAGTTGACCCCGATCGCCGACATCGAGAAGATCCGGTCGAGCTTCGCGCTCAAGCAGGTGCGCTACAAGACCGCGCTGCCGCTTTGACGGGGCTCCGTGACCGAGGGGCAGGATGTCGATCCGGGTGTTCAGAGCAGGGCGCGCAGCACCAGGCTGCTGCCGGTGAGCAGCAGTACGCCGTGCAGCAGTTGCAGGAAACGCTGCTTGTCCAGGCGCAGGCTGATGCGATGGCCGATGTAGAGGCCCAGGGCCACGGCCGGCAGCAGGCACAGCACCAGCCACAGCAGCCCCGGGTTCAGCAGGCGACCGGCGAGCAGGAACAGCGCCACGCGCACCACCGAACTGACCATGAGCACCGCGGTCTGCGTGGCGCGGATCTGCTGCACGTCGTCCAGCCGGCGCAGCAGGTAGAGCGAATAGACCCAGCCGCCTGCGCCGAAGAGCGCGCTGAAGACGCCACCCATGCCGCCGTACCACCCCGCCCAGCGCGGCGAGAGCCGGGTCTTGGGCACTTTCCGCGGCCGCAGGCCGTTGAGCGCGTACAGCACCACGAACGCGCCCAGCAAGGGCATCAGCAGCGTCACGGGCAGCGTGAAGAGCAGCCAGGCCCCCAACGCACTGCCGGCCAGCAGCCAGGGCACCAGGCGCCAGAGCTCGCGCCGGGCCACATGCTCGCTCAGGCGCCAGCCGTTGGACCAGGAGGCCACCATGTCCGTCAGCGCCAGCGCGGGCACCACGGTGGACACCGGCAGCAGATGGGCCAGCAGCGGCGCGCTGACCAGGGTGGAGCCGAAGCCCACCAGGCCGAAGACCACATAGGCGGCGGTGATCACCGGTTCGGCAAACAGCAGGGTCGAGAAATCGGGCATGGGCGGTGTTTCGGTGGGCTCAGAGACCACGTGCGGCGGCGGCGCGCAGCTTGTCTTTCTTGCTCGGGCGCTTGCCCTTGATGCCGCCCGTGGTCTCGGTCACCGTGGCGGTTTCCACCGGCTCGAAACCGGCGAGCACTTCGCGCGGCAGCTGCAGGCCCTGGCGCTTTTCGATCAGGCGCATATGCGCCTCGGTGCCGGCGCTGACCAGGCTCAGCGCCAGCCCGCTTTCACCCGCGCGGCCGGTGCGGCCGATGCGGTGGGTGTAGTCGCTGGTCGAGCGCGGCAGGTCGTAGTTCACCACCACCGGCAGCTGGCTGATGTCCAGGCCGCGCGCCGCCACATCGGTGGCCACCACCACGCGGATGCGATCGGCCTTGAAATCGGCCAGCACCTGCGTGCGCTTGCCCTGGCTCAGCTCGCCGTGGAAGGGCTCGGCATCGAAGTCGGCCTTGCGCAGCTTGTCGGCGACGATCTCGGCGGCGTGTTTGGTGGCCACGAAGACCAGCACGCGGGACCAGCCTTCCTGCACGATCAGCTGGCGCAGCAGCTGGGTGCGCCGGTTCGCATCGACGGCGATGGCGCGCTGTGCGATGTCGGGGTGGTCCTGCGGCGCGGGCAGCACATCGATGCGCAGCGGGTCCCGCAGCAGGGCCTGCGCCAGCGTCTGCACGGCGGGCGCCAAGGTGGCCGAGAAGAAGAGGTTCTGGCGCTGGCGCGGCAGCAGTGACTGGATGCGTGCCAGTTCCTCGGCAAAGCCCAGGTCCAGCAGACGGTCGGCTTCATCGAGCACCAGAGTCTGCACGCCCTCCAGCGTGAGGGCGTTGTGGTCCACCAGGTCCAGCAGGCGGCCCGGGGTGGCCACCACGATGTCGGTGCCACCGCGCAGGCCCATCATCTGGGGGTTGATGGACACACCGCCAAACACCACGCTTACCTTGAGCGGCGTATCCAGGTGCTGGGCCAGGCCGCGAAACTCTTCGCCGACCTGGGCGGCCAGTTCGCGCGTGGGCGCCAGTACCAGCGCGCGGGCGCACCGGGGCTTGGGCGCCGGGGTCTGCGCCAGGCGCTGCAGCAGGGGCAGCGCAAAGGCCAGGGTCTTGCCCGAGCCGGTCTGCGCCGAGCCCAGCACGTCGCGGCCCTGCAGCACGGCGGGAATGGCCGCGGCCTGGATGGGGGTGGGGGCAGTGTAGGCGCGGGCGCTGAGGGCGCGCAGCAGGGCGGGCGACAGGCCCAGGGAGGTAAATGGCATGAACAGCTTCGGGAACGGGAGTCCAGTTTAAGCGCTACGCTGTCAGGGCAAGCATGGGGCGACGATAATCAAGCCCCCGCGAATCTACCAAGGCCCATCGTGCGCAAAACCTATCCGCTCCATATCGAGGGCAAACACCCTGACCGCGTGCTCGACGCCGTCAAGCACGACATCCGCAAATACATCAAACGGCAGCGACGCGTGGCGCTGCCCGAAGGCGTCGATTTCTGGGACTTCGACTGCAGGTTCGGCCTGAATGCCGAGACCGCCGTGCCCCTGCATTTCGGCAACCTCATCGAACAGATCGACACAGCCGCCAAGGAAGGCGCTGTTGCTGTTTACGTGGAACTGCTGGCGAAAAACGGCCACCGCAAGGCCCGCGCGCCGGCCAGCGGGGAAGAGGGGCAGGACTGAGGGATGGGAAGCCCGGGCGTGAAGAAGCCGCTGCGCATCGGCCTGGCCCTGGGCAGCGGTTCGGCGCGCGGGTGGTCGCACATCGGCGTCATCCGCGTGCTGGAGCGCGCCGGCATCGTGCCCGACATCGTCTGCGGCACCTCCATCGGCGCGCTGGTCGGCGCGGTCTATGCCGCCGGTGAGCTCGACCGTTTCGAGCCCTGGGTCCAGGGCCTGCGCTGGAAGTCCGTGCTCGGGCTGATGGACTTCAAACTCGGGGGCGGCCTGATCGAAGGCGGCAAGCTGCGGGACTTTTTCCGCACCCGTTATGAAGACCGGGGCATCGCAGGCTTGCACAAGCCCTATGCCTGCGTGGCCACCGAGCTCTCCACCGGTCGCGAGATCTGGTTGCGCGAGGGGTCGGTGCTCGACGCCGTGCGCGCCTCCATCGCCTTGCCGGGCCTGTTCACGCCCGCCGAGCATGAGGGGCGGCTGCTGGTGGATGGCGGCCTGGTCAACCCGGTGCCGGTCTCGCTGTGCCGTGCCATGGGGGCCGACATCGTGATCGCCGTGGACCTCAATTGGGACATGATGCTGCGCCGCAAGCGCGTGGCTGTTCACAGCCGGGAAGGGGCGGACGACGCCGAGGCCGCCGTGAAGGCCGGCAGCGGAGGCCTCTTGCAGGCCATCGTGACCCGTTTGCGCCCCACCAAGGCGGCCGGCGGCAAGAGCGCCAGGGAGCGTGACCTGCCCATGCCCTCCATGCTGGACGTGCTGACCACCAGCCTCAACATCATGCAGATGCGCATCACGCAAAGCCGCCTGGCCGGCGAGCCGGCCGATGTGGTGATCCGCCCCCGGCTCGATGAGGTGGCCGCCATGGACTACCACCTGGCGGCCGGCACCATCGCCGAAGGCGAGCGGGCCGCCGAGTTCGCCTTGCCCTATCTGCGCGACCTGCTGGGCATGGCATGACGATGCAGTACCTGGACTTCGACAGCAGCGAAGACGCGCATGGCCACGGCAGCTTCGAGGCCATGGCCTCGGTGCCGGCCGCGCGCCTGGCGGCCCAGCAGGCCGAGATCGCCTTGGTGCTGGACTGGGCCTTCGCGAACTTTCCCGGCCAGCGTGCGCCGCTGGAGGAGGGGGGTGAATGGGACTACCTGCTGGAGGCACAGCAGGACTGGAGCGTACCGGAGACCCTCGTGTATGACGAGGCGCAACACCGTTTCAGCAGCCGGCCGGGCGAGCCGGGGCCGGCGCGGCATACGCTGACACTCGCCCTCTGCGGCAGCCCGCAGTTCTGTACAGCGTTCCGATTGAAGTTCGAGTTTTAGGCACTGCGATGAAAAGCCGCCCTTGGGCGGCTTTTCATCGCAGGCCTCAGCCCGGGGCTCATGCCACCTTGGCAATCGCCTGGCAGACGTAGTCGATGTTCTTGCTGTTGAGCGCAGCCACGCACATGCGTCCGGTGTCGGTGCCGTAGATGCCGAACTCGCTGCGCAGGCGCACCATCTGGTCCTTGGACAGGCCCGAGTAGCTGAACATGCCGATCTGGCTGGTGATGAAGCCCATGTCCTGCTTGACGCCGGCGGCCTTCAGGCCGTCGACCAGCTTCTGGCGCATGGCCTTGATGCGCACGCGCATCTCGCCCAGCTCCTTCTCCCACAGGGCGCGCAGTTCGGGGCTGTTCAGCACGGCGGCCACCACGGCGCCGCCATGGGTGGGCGGGTTGCTGTAGTTGGTGCGGATCACGATCTTGAGCTGGCTCAGCACGCGGTCGGCTTCTTCCTTGCTGGCGCACAGCACGGACAGGGCGCCCACGCGCTCGCCGTAGAGGCTGAAGCTCTTGGAGAAGCTGGTGGAGACGAAGAAGTCCAGGCCGGCGGCCACGAACTTGCCGATCACGGCGCCGTCTTCGGTGATGCCGTTGCCGAAGCCCTGGTAGGCCATGTCGAGGAAGGACACCAGGCCCTTGGCCTTGATGGCGGCGATCACCTGATCCCACTGGGCGGCGCTGATGTCGTAGCCGGTGGGGTTGTGGCAGCAGGCGTGCAGCAGGATGATGGTGCCGGCCGGGGCTGCCTGGATGTCGGCCAGCATGCCGGCGAAGTCCACGCCGCGTTTGGCGGCGTCGTAATAACGGTAGCTCTCGACGGTGAAGCCGGCGCTGGTGAACAGGGCGCGGTGGTTTTCCCAGCTCGGGTCTGAGATCAACACCTTGGCCGTGGGATTCAGCTTTTTCAGGAAGTCGGCCCCGATCTTCAGGCCGCCGGTGCCGCCGATGCCCTGCACGGTGGCGACGCGGCCGCTCTTGACGGGTTCGCTGTCGGCGCCGAAGACCAGGCCCTTGACGGCGGCGTCATAGGCGGCAATGCCGTCGATGGGCAGGTAACCACGGGCCGTGGGCTTGTCCATCATGGCCTTTTCGGCGGCCTGTACGCACTGCAGCAGGGGCAGCTTGCCGTTGTCGTCGAAATACACGCCCACGCCCAGGTTGACCTTCTTGGGGTTGCTGTCGGCGTTGAACTGCTCGTTCAGACCCAGGATGGGGTCGCGCGGTGCCATCTCGACGGCGGAAAACATGGACATGTCGGTTCCTTGCAAAAGTAGTGAAGTGGGTGGATTCATCTCACTCCGGTCAGGTGCTGCGCCCGGCACCGGAATGACGTATTCTTTCGGGTTGGCCCTAATTTTAACGGGCTCCGCAAACCGTCCACATCAGCTTGACATGCAAGACGTATCAGCAGCCCCCGCGCCCGAGGCAAATGCCACCGACAGCCCTGTCGAAGGCCACTTTGTCAGTTACCCCGGTTCGCCCTTCGAGCTTTACCAGCCCTATCCGCCCGCGGGCGACCAGCCCGAAGCCATCAAGCAGCTGGTGGAAGGGGTGGAGAACGGCGAGGTCTACCAGACCCTGCTGGGCGTGACGGGTTCGGGCAAGACCTACACCATGGCCAATGTGATCGCCCGCATGGGGCGGCCGGCCATCGTGTTCGCGCCCAACAAGACGCTGGCGGCCCAGCTCTACAGCGAGTTCCGCGAGTTCTTCCCCAGGAACGCCGTGGAGTACTTTGTCAGCTACTACGACTATTACCAGCCCGAGGCCTATGTGCCGCAGCGCGACCTCTTCATCGAGAAGGACAGCGCGATCAACGAGCACATCGAGCAGATGCGCCTGAGCTGCACCAAGAGCCTGCTGGAGCGGCGCGACGTGGTCATCGTGGCCACGGTCTCGGCCATCTACGGTATCGGCAAACCCGAGGCCTACCACCAGATGGTGATGACCCTGCGCGCCGGCGACAAGCTGGGCCAGCGCGACGTGATCGCCCAGCTGGTGCGCATGCAGTACCAGCGCAATGACATGGATTTCGGACGCGGCAAGTTCCGCGTGCGCGGCGACACCATCGACGTGTTTCCGGCCGAGCACTCGGAGCTGGCCCTGCGCATCGAATTGTTTGACGACGAGATCGAGAGCCTGCAGCTCTTCGATCCGCTGACCGGCCGCATCCGCCAGAAGATCCCGCGCTTCACCGTCTACCCCAGCAGCCATTACGTGACACCGCGGGAGCAGGTGCTCAACGCCGTGGAGACCATCAAGGTGGAGCTGGCCGAACGCCTCAAGGAGCTGGTGGGCATGGGCAAGCTGGTGGAGGCCCAGCGTCTGGAGCAGCGCACCCGCTTTGACCTGGAAATGCTGAGCGAGGTCGGCCACTGCAAGGGCATCGAGAACTACACGCGCCACCTGTCCGGCGCCGCACCGGGTGAACCGCCGCCCACGCTGACCGACTATCTGCCCAAGGACGCGCTGATGTTCCTGGACGAGAGCCATGTGCTGATCGGTCAGTTCGGCGGCATGTACAACGGCGACCGGGCGCGCAAGACCACCCTGGTGGAGTACGGCTTCCGCCTGCCCAGCGCGCTGGACAACCGGCCGCTGAAGTTCGAGGAGTTCGAGACCAAGATGCGCCAGGCGGTGTTTGTCTCGGCAACGCCGGGCAACTGGGAAAACGAGCACACCGGCCAGGTGGTGGAGCAGCTGGTGCGCCCCACCGGCCTGGTGGACCCGGCGGTCGAGGTGCGCCCTGCGACCCATCAGGTGGACGACGTGCTGCAGGAAATCCGCATCCGCGTGGAGAAACACGAGCGGGTGCTCATCACCACCCTGACCAAACGCATGGCCGAGCAGCTGACCGACTACCTGACCGACAACGGCGTCAAGGTGCGTTACCTGCACAGCGATGTGGACACGGTGGAGCGGGTGGAGATCCTGCGCGACCTGCGCCTGGGGGCTTTCGACGTGCTGGTGGGCATCAACCTGCTGCGCGAAGGCCTGGACATCCCCGAGGTCTCGCTGGTGGCCATCCTGGATGCCGACAAGGAGGGTTTCCTGCGCTCCGAGCGCTCATTGATCCAGACCATAGGCCGGGCTGCGCGCAACCTCAATGGCCGGGCCATCCTTTATGCGGACCGCATCACCGACTCCATGGCCCGCGCCATCGGCGAGACCGAGCGCCGCCGGGCCAGGCAGGTGACGCACAACACGGCACACGGCATCACGCCGCGCGCCATCGTCAAGCAGGTGCGTGACCTGATCGACGGGGTCTACAGCGAGAAAGCCGGCCGCGAGGCCGAGCGTCTGGAGCAGGAGGCCATGGCCCGCGCCCAGGTCGAGGACATGAGCGAAAAGGACATTGCGCGCGAGATCAAGCGCCTGGAAAAGCTGATGCTGGAACACGCACGAAACCTGGAGTTCGAGCAGGCCGCCCGCGTGCGCGACCAGCTGGGTTTGCTCAAGGCCCGGGCCTTCGGGGCGGCCGTGCCGGACCATCCGGACGGCCTGCCGGCGGCCCGCTGAGCCAGGGAAATCCCAGTGTTGACAAGCACTTACGCTGAACTGCCGCTATCCCGAGCGCCCAGCTGGGTTTTTTGGTAAACTTGAGTCCATTACTCGGAATAGGAGCTTGCCATGCGCCTCACGACCAAAGGCCGTTTTGCGGTCACCGCCATGATTGATCTGGCCCTGCGCCAGAACAACGGCCCTGTGACCCTGGCCGCCATCAGCCAGCGGCAGCAGATTTCCCTGTCCTATCTGGAGCAGTTGTTTGGCAAGTTGCGCCGCCATGAGCTGGTCGAGTCCACCCGCGGCCCCGGCGGCGGTTACACCCTGGCGCGCAAGGCGGCCGAGATCACCGTGGCCGACATCATCCTGTCGGTGGACGAACCGATTGACGCCACCCAGTGCGGTGGCAAGGAAAACTGCCTGGGCGAGGGCGGCCGCTGCATGACGCACGAGCTCTGGGCCTCCCTGAACACCCGCATGGTCGAGTTTCTGGACTCGGTCACCCTGCAGAAGCTGGTGGACGACCAACTGGCCAAGGGCATCACGATTGAGGACAAGCCTACGGTCAAGCGCGCCATTTCCAGCGCCCCGGTGGTCAAGCCGGTGCGCGTGAATGCGCCCAATTCGGTGTTCGCGCTGGGCAATGCCTACTCCAAGTCCTGAGCGGCCTTTATTCGTATTGATTCCTTGTTTTCGCAGACCTGTATGGACATGACGCCCCACTTTCCCATCTACATGGATTACGGTGCCACCACGCCTTGCGACCCGCGTGTGGTGGACGCCATGATTCCCTGGTTGCGCGAGCACTTCGGCAACCCGGCTTCGCGCAGCCACGCCTGGGGCTGGGAAGCCGAGGAGGCCGTGGAAAAGGCGCGTGCCCAGGTGGCCGACCTGATCGGCGCCGACCCGCGCGAGATCGTCTGGACCTCGGGGGCCACCGAGTCCATCAACCTGGCCCTCAAGGGCGCAGCCCAGTTCTACAAGGGCAAGGGCAAGCACCTGATCACCCTCAAGACCGAGCACAAGGCCGTGCTGGACACCATGCGCGAGCTGGAGCGTCAGGGTTTCGAGGTGACCTATCTGGACGTGCAGGAAGACGGCCTGGTGAACCTGGATGCGCTGAAGGCGGCCGTCCGCCCCGACACCATCCTGATCAGCATCCTCTTCGTGAACAACGAAATCGGCGTGATCCAGGACATTCCCGCGATCGGCGCCTATTGCCGTGAAAAGGGCATCCTGCTGCATGTGGATGCCGCCCAGGCCACGGGCCGTGTCGAGATCGACATGAACCAGCTGCCCATCGACCTGATGAGCATGACAGCCCACAAGACCTATGGCCCCAAGGGCATTGGCGCCCTTTATGTGCGTCGCAAGCCGCGCGTGCGCATCGAGGCGCAGATCCACGGTGGCGGCCATGAGCGCGGCATGCGTTCGGGCACCCTGCCGACCCACCAGATCGTCGGCATGGGCGAGGCTTTCCGCATTGCCAAGGCCGAGATGGCCCAGGACCTGGCCAAGGCCCGCAAGCTGCAGCAGCGCCTGCTGGACGGCCTCAAGGACATCGAGCAGGTGTTTGTCAACGGCAGCCTGGAAAAACGCGTGCCGCAGAACCTGAACATGAGCTTCAACTACGTCGAAGGCGAGTCGCTGATCATGGGCATCAAGGGCCTGGCTGTGTCGTCCGGCTCGGCCTGCACCTCGGCCAGCCTGGAACCCAGCTATGTGCTGCGCGCCCTGGGCCGCAGCGACGAACTGGCGCACAGCAGCCTGCGCATGACCATCGGTCGTTTCACGACCGAGGAAGAAATCGATTACGCCATCACGACCATCAAGCACAACGTGGCCAAGCTGCGCGAGCTGAGCCCCCTGTGGGAGATGTTCCAGGATGGCGTGGACCTCAGCACGATTCAATGGGCGGCTCATTGAGGCCGAAGGAGAAGCATCATGGCATACAGTGAAAAAGTCGTTGACCACTATGAAAACCCGCGCAACGTCGGCTCCTTCGACAAGGGCGACGACACGGTCGGCACCGGCATGGTGGGCGCGCCCGCCTGCGGCGACGTGATGAAGCTGCAGATCAAGGTGAACCCGAGCACCGGTGTCATCGAGGATGCACGCTTCAAGACCTACGGTTGCGGTTCGGCCATCGCTTCGAGCTCGCTCGTGACCGAGTGGGTCAAGGGCAAGACCCTGGACCAGGCCGCGGCGCTGAAGAACAGCGTGATCGCCGAAGAACTGGCCCTGCCGCCGGTCAAGATCCATTGCTCCATCCTGGCGGAAGACGCCATCAAGGCCGCGGTGGACGACTACCGCAAGAAACACGCGCACTGAATGACACACCCCCGAAGCGCCTTCGGCGCTTCCCCCTCAAGGGGGCGCACCCAGTGGCCCGGCAAAGCCGGCTCCACGGGTGCCTTGGTCTTGGGACATGGGTGAATGGGTATGAAAGACTGAAATGGCTGTTTCCCTGACCGAAGCCGCGGCCCGGCATGTGACCCGCTACCTTTCCAAGCGCGGCAAGGGCGTGGGTGTGCGCCTGGGTGTCAAGACCACCGGCTGTTCGGGCCTGGCTTACAAGCTCGAGTACGTGGACGAGATCGCCCCCGAGGACATCGTCTTTGAAGACCATGGTGTCAAGGTGCTGATCGACCCCAAGAGCCTGTCCTACATCGACGGCACCCAGCTCGACTTTGTGCGCGAGGGCCTGAACGAAGGCTTCCGCTTCAACAACCCCAATGAGCGAGATCGTTGCGGTTGTGGTGAATCGTTTCGGGTGTGAATCTCCAGTCTGACGACTTCGAACTGTTCGGCCTGCCGCAGCAGTTCGCCCAGGAACGCGCCGCCATCGATGCGCGCTGGAAGGACCTGCAACGCGAGGTGCATCCCGACAAGTTCGCCGCCCAGGGGGCGGCGGCCCAGCGGGTCGCCATGCAGTGGTCGGTGCGCATCAACGAGGCCTACCAGCGACTGAAGGACCCGCTCAGGCGCGCCGCCTACCTGTGCGAACTGCACGGCGTTCCGGTGAATGCCGAGAACAACACGGCCATGCCGGCCGAGTTCCTGATGCAGCAGATGGAGTGGCGCGAGGCGCTCGACGATGCACAGGAGATCCCGGCCCTCGAGGCCCTGAATGACGAGGTCGGCCGTCGCCGACACGGTCTGTTGCAGCGCTGCGAGCAACTGCTGGACCAGACCAAGGACTATGCCGGCGCCGTGGCGCAGGTGAGGGCGCTGATGTTCATCGAGCGTTTTGCCCGTGACATCGAAACCCGTTACGAGACGATGGAAAGCCGGCTCGGGTGACAATCGCCGCCTGAACCAGAACAGAACAACGATGGCACTGCTGCAGATTTCCGAACCCGGCCAGGCCCCCGACCCGCACCAGCGGCGTATCGCGGTGGGCATCGACCTGGGCACGACCCATTCCCTGGTGGCCGCCGTGCGCAACGGCGTGGCCGAGTGCCTGCCCGACGACCAGGGGCGCGTGATCCTGCCGTCGGTGGTGCGCTACCTGCCCCAGGGCGACCGGCAGATCGGCCATGAGGCCCTGGCGCAGCAGATCAACGACCCGGGCAACACCATTGCCTCCGTCAAGCGCCTCATGGGGCGTGGCCTGGCCGATATCGCCAACGCCGGCAAACTGCCTTATGCGCTCGTGGACGCACCCGGCATGGTGCGTGTGCGCACCATCGCCGGTGAGAAGACGCCGGTGGAGATCAGCGCCGAGATCCTCGCCACGCTGCGCTACCGTGCCGAGGACAGCTTCAACGACGATTTGTACGGCGCCGTCATCACGGTGCCGGCCTATTTCGACGACGCCCAGCGCCAGGCCACCAAGGACGCGGCCCAGCTGGCCGGCCTCAACGTGCTGCGCCTGATCAACGAGCCGACGGCCGCCGCCATCGCCTACGGCCTGGACAACGCCAGCGAGGGCATCTATGCCGTCTACGACCTGGGTGGCGGTACCTTCGACATTTCCATCCTGCGGCTCTCACGGGGCGTGTTCGAGGTCATCGCCACCGGGGGTGATTCGGCCCTGGGCGGCGACGACTATGACCGCGCGCTGGCCGAGTGGATGCTGGCTGAAGCCGGCCTGAGCGCCGACACCCCCGAAGACCAGGCACGCATCATGGCCGAGGCGCGCGAGGCCAAGGAGGCCCTGTCGGACGAGGAGATCGTGACAGCCGAGATCGAGCTTTCCAGCGGCGCGCTGGACCTGTCGCTGAACCGCGACCAGTTCGAGACCTGCACCACGACGCTGACAACGCGCACCATGACGGCCGTGCGCAAGGTGCTGCGTGATGCGAAGCTGGCGGTGGACGAAGTGCAGGGGGTGGTCATGGTGGGCGGCTCCACGCGCATGCCGGTGATTCGCCGCACCGTGGGCACGTTCTTCGGGCGTGAGCCTTTGATCAATCTGAACCCGGACGAGGTGGTGGCCCTGGGCGCTGCAATCCAGGCCAACCAGCTGGCGGGCAACAACCCGGGCGGCGACCTGCTGCTGCTGGATGTGATTCCGCTGTCCTTGGGGCTGGAGACCATGGGGGGGCTGGTCGAGCGCATCGTGCCACGCAACCAGACCATCCCGACGGCCATGGCACAGGACTTCACGACCTACAAGGACGGCCAGACCGCCCTGGCCCTGCACGTGGTGCAGGGCGAACGCGACCTCGTGGGCGACTGCCGCAGCCTGGCGCGTTTCGAGCTGCGCGGCATTCCGCCCATGGCGGCCGGCGCCGCGCGCATCCGCGTGACCTTCACCATCGATGCCGATGGCCTGCTGCAGGTGGGTGCGCGTGAGCAGACCAGCGGTGTGGAAACCAGCATCACCGTCAAGCCTTCCTACGGCCTGGGTGACGAGCAGATCGCGAAGATGCTGCAGGAGAGCTTCAGCACCGCGCAGGAGGACATGCGCGCCCGCGCCCTGGTGGAAGCCCGCGTCGAGGCCGATCGCATGCTGATGGCCACGCGCACGGCGCTGGCGGCTGACGGCGACCTGCTGTCCAGCGAGGAGCGCAGCGCCATCGATGGCCTGATGGCCGCGCTGGAGAACATCCGCACCCAGGAGGAGGTGGCCACCATCGACGCGGCCACCGAGGCCCTGGCCAAGGGCACCGAAGCCTTTGCCGCACTGCGCATGAACCGCGGCATCCGGCAGGCCCTGGCCGGCAAGAACATCGAGGCTGTCTGAGCCTTTACGGAAAGAAGCAGCATGCCTGTCATCAAGATCCTTCCCCATCCCGAGTACTGCCCGCAGGGCGCCGAGATCAAGGCGCCGGCCGGCACCTCGATCTGCGAGGCCATGCTGGACAACCACATCAACATCGAGCACGCCTGCGACATGAGCTGCGCCTGCACGACCTGCCACGTGATTGTCCGCAAGGGGTACGACACGCTCAACGAGCCGGACGAGAGCGAGGAAGACCTGCTGGACCGCGCCTGGGGCCTGGAGCCGCAGTCGCGCCTGAGTTGCCAGGCCATCCTGGCCCAGCAGGACGTGGTGGTGGAGATACCGAAGTACTCCATCAACCACGCCAAGGAAAACCACTGACGGAATGACACGGCTGCGCCGCATGACAAAATGACTCCCTGTATTTTTTATTCAGTCATTTCGTCATAGACGCGCAGCGTCATCATTCTTCATGCGCCAGATCGTCCTCGACACTGAAACCACGGGTCTCTCAGCCGAAGGCGGCGACCGCATCATCGAAATCGGCTGTGTGGAGCTGCTCAACCGCAAGCTCACCGGCAACAACCTGCACTTCTACCTGAACCCCGGGCGTGACAGCCACGAGGATGCGCTGCGCGTGCACGGCATCAGCAACGAATTCCTGCGCGACAAACCCAGGTTCGCTGAAGTGGCCGAGGAGATGCTGGCCTATCTGCAGGGCGCCGAGATCATCATCCACAACGCGGCCTTCGACGTCGGTTTCCTGAACAAGGAGCTGGAACTGATAGGCAAACCGCGTTTTACCCAGTTCGTGGCCGGCGTGACCGACACCCTGGCCATGGCCAAGGAGATGTTCCCCGGTAAGCGCAACTCGCTGGACGCCCTGTGCGATCGCCTGGGTGTGGACAACTCGGGTCGCACGCTGCACGGCGCCCTGCTGGATGCCGAGCTGCTGGCCGACGTCTACATCAATCTCACGCGCGGCCAGGACGCGCTGCTGATCGACGTGTCCGAAGCGGCCGGAAGTGCCGGCAATTTCGAGCGCGTGGATCTGAGCCGTTTCGAACTGCCCGTGCTGAGCGCGTCCGAGCAGGAGCTCGCCGCGCATGAGGACATGCTGGCCCAGCTCGACAAAGCCAGCGGTGGCAAGACCGTCTGGCGAGCCCAGGCCTGAGACGCGTGTCGTCTCTTGTGGCATAATGCTGGTTTTCCTGAGAGCGCGGGCGCTTTCAGCACCCATTCAGGGCGATTAGCTCAGCGGTAGAGCACTGCATTCACACTGCAGGGGTCACATGTTCGATCCATGTATCGCCCACCAGATCAGCCAAGGGCCACGACGCAAGTCGTGGCCCTTTTGCTTTGCCCGCTTCACCTTACTTTACGGCCCTCGGAAAGAACTAGACTCATGAGTCTAGTATGATCGCGGGCATGCCGGGTTTGATATGCATCAAGCCCGGCCCCAAACCGGTTTCGGCACACAACCCTATGACAGCGGACACACGCGCGCGCATCCTTGAAGCGGCCCTGGACTCCTTTTGCGAGAAGGGGTACGGCGCCAGCATGGACGATATTGCCCGTCGGGCCGGTGTGGTCAAGCAGACGCTCTACCACCACTGTGGCAACAAGGACAGTCTGTTCCGTGAGGCGCTGACCGGCCTGGTCAATGTGTTGCTGATCGATCTGGTCGCACGCTCCGGCTCGGTGCGCGAGGATCTGCTGCGTTTTGCCGAATCTTTCCAGTCCCAGGCCATGAGCGAGCAAGGCCTCGCCCTGTACCGCATGCTGGTCGCCGAATCACCGCGTTTCCCGGAACTTGCGCGGGCTGTTTACGAATCCTGGCAACTGGCCGGGGTTGAGCTGGCGCGCTTGTTGCGTGAGGCCATGCAGCGTGGCGAACTGCGCGAGGAAGCCCCGGAGCTGGCGGCCGACATGCTGATCAGCCTGCTGACCGGCACCCAGCGGGATCTGCACCTGTTCGGCATGGCTTCGACCTGTCCCCAGCAGCCTGGCCGGATTGCACAGACCGTCGATTGTTTTTTACGGGCCTACGCACCCCCTGCGGGCGCCCGGGCGCATTGAAGGAAAACTTGCATGAAATCATTTGCCTACCGTTCCGTCTTCGCCGCAGCGACGCTGACCGTTCTGCTCAGCGCCTGCGGCAAGTCCGATGCGCCCAAGCCGGCTGCGGCCGGGTCGGGCGCCGCACCGCCGCCGGCCGAGGTGGCCGTGGTCGTCGCCCGGCAGGGCGAGGCCCTGCTGACCAAGGACCTGCCGGGTCGCCTGCAGGCCTGGCGCACGGCCCAGGTGCGCGCGCGTGTTGAAGGCATCGTCGAGAAGCGTCTGTTCATCGAAGGCTCGGACGTCAAGGCTGGCGCACCCCTGTACCGGATCGATCCGCGGACCTACCGCACCAGCTACGAGGCCGCCAAGGCCGATGCCGCCGCTGCGCGGGCCGTGGTGAACCGCTACCGCCCCCTGGTCGAGATGAAGGCCGTGAGCCAGCAGGAACTCGATACCGCCGAAGCCCGTCTGCGTCAGACCGAGGCTGCGCTGTCGCGCGCCGAACTGGATCTGGAAAACACCACGGTGCCGGCACCGATCCCGGGCCGCATCGGCCGCACGCAGGTGACCGAAGGCGCGTTGGTCGGCCGTGGCGAAGCGACGCAACTGGCCACCATCGAGCAGATCGACCCGATCTATGTGAACTTCACGCAGAGCAGCGCCGAGCTGCTGGCCCTGCGTGATGCCATCAAGAGCGGCCGCTGGCGCAGCGCCAGCAGGGCGCGGATGGAGCTTGTGCTGGAGGACGACAGCGTCTATCCGCTGACGGGCAAGCTGCTGTTCTCGGACCTCGCGGTGGATCCGGGCACGGGTGCCGTCTCCATGCGCGCCGAGTTTCCGAACCCCAAGAAAGAACTGCTGCCCGGCATGTTCGTGCGCGTGCGTTATGCCCAGGCCAAGGCCGACAAGCTGATCACGCTGCCGCAACGCGCCGTCATGTTGTCCCAGGCCGGCGCCGCGGTGCTCGTCGTGGACGCCGAGGGCAAGGTCGCGCCGCGGCCGGTCAGGCTGGGCGGCATGAGCGGCAGCACCTGGACCATCACGGGTGGCCTGGCCGGTGGCGAGCAGGTGATCGTCGAAGGTCATATGAAGGCCCGCCCGGGCAGCGTCGTCAAGCCCGTGCCCTGGACGCCGGCACCGCCTGCCGGCGCACCCGCCACGCAGGGAAAGTAAAAGACCATGGCTAAATTTTTCATAGACCGCCCGGTTTTTGCCTGGGTGATCGCCCTGGTCATCATCCTGGCCGGCGCGCTGGCCCTGCGCCAGTTGCCGGTGGCCCAGTACCCCGAGGTGGCGCCGCCCGCGCTGGCCATCAATGTGACCTACCCAGGCGCCTCGGCCAAGGTGGTCGAGGACACGGTGGTGGCCCTGATCGAGCAGGAGATGAACGGCATCGAGAACCTGCTCTACATGGATTCGTCCTCCGAGCAGAGCACCGGCACCATCAACCTGACCTTCAAGACCGGGACCAACGTCGAGATTGCCTCGGTCGAGACGCAGAACCGCATCAAGCGCGTCGAGGCACGCCTGCCCGACGAGGTCAAACGCCTCGGTATCAACGTGACCAAGACGCGGCGCAACTACCTGATGTTCATCACGCTGTATTCCCCGGACCAGAGCCTCAAGGGCGTGGACCTGGCCAGTTATGTGGCCGCCAGTGTGATCGATGAACTGCGGCGTGTGCCGGGCGTAGGCGAGGCCCAGCTTTTCGGTTCCGAATACGCCATGCGCCTGTGGGTCGACCCGGACAAGCTGACCGCCTACCGCCTGACCCCGGGCGAAGTGATCAACGCCGTGCGTACGCAGAACGTGCTGCTGGCCGTGGGCGAAATCAATCAGCCCCCCTCGCCCAAGGGCATGGAATACGCGGCCACCGTGACCACACGCGGCCGACTGACCTCGCCCGAGGAGTTCGGCAACGTGGTCGTGCGGGCCCAGCCGGACGGCTCCCTGGTGCGTGTGCGCGACGTGGCGCGTGTGGAGCTGGGGGCGCAGGACTATTCCATCTTCGCCCGCATGGACAGCCAGCCCACGGCGGCGGTCGGCATCAAGGTATCGCCGGGCGCCAACGCCTTGGACACCGCCAAGGCCGTGCGCGCGCGCATGCATGAGCTCGAGCGTTATTTCCCCAAGGGCGTGGCCTGGGAGGTGCCCTACGACACCACGCCCTTCATCGATATCTCGATCAATGAAGTGATCAAGACCCTGTTCGAAGCGGTGTTCCTGGTCTTCGTCGTGATGTACCTCTTCCTCGAGAATTTCCGCGCCACGCTGATCCCGACCATCGTGGTGCCGATCTCGCTGATCGGCGCTGCATTGGGCCTGTACGTGCTGGGCTACTCGATCAACGTGCTCACGCTGTTTGCCATGGTGCTGGCCATCGGCATCGTGGTGGACGACGCCATCGTGGTGGTGGAAAACGTCGAGCGCCTCATGAGCGAGGAGCATCTCTCGCCGCGTGACGCCACGGCCAAGGCCATGGACCAGATCGTGGGCGCCATCATCGGCATCACCGTGGTGCTCTCGGCGGTGTTCATCCCCATGGCCTTCTTCTCCGGCTCGGTGGGGGCGATCTATCGCCAGTTCGCCGTGACCCTGGTGCTGACCATGCTGTTCTCGGCCCTGATGGCCCTGACGCTGACGCCGGCCCTGTGCGCCACGCTGCTCAAGCAGCACAAGCCAGGTGAGTCGGGCGTACTGCCCACGACCGGTTTCTTCGGTTGGTTCAACCGCGGTTTTGCCGCCACCACACGCGCTTACGTGCGCAACGTCACCCGCATGCTGGGCCGGCCCGGTCGCTGGCTGATCGTCTACGGTGCCATCCTGGCCGCCACCTTCTGGATGTTCAGCAAGCTGCCGGGCAGCTTCCTGCCCGATGAAGACCAGGGTTATTTCATCAGCATGGTGCAGTTGCCGCCGGGCGCGACCCAGGAGCGCACGGTGGAGGTGATCCACCAGGCCGAGCAGTTCTTCCTGAAGCAGCCCGAGGTGGAGCACACCATCGGCGTGGTCGGTTTCTCCTTCTTCGGTCGCGGCCAGAACGCGGGCCTGATCTTCGTGCGCCTGAAGAACTGGGACCAGCGCCATGCCAGGGAGAACAGCTCCACCGCCGTGATCCAGCGCGCCAACGGCGCCCTGTTCGGCATCAAGCAGGCCTTCATCTTCAGCATCAACCCGCCGGCGATTCCCGAACTGGCGGCCGTGGGCGGTTTCGACTTCCGCCTGCAGGACCGCGGCGGCCTCGGGCGTGAGAAGCTGGCCGAGGCGCAGGCCCTGGCCGTGCAACTGGCCGGTTCCAACCCGGCCCTGGCCGGCGTGCGCATGGAAGGCATGCCGCCCGGCCCGCAGCTGCTGTTGCAGATCGACCGCGAGAAGGCCCAGACCCTGGGCGTGGACATCGCGACGCTCAACGAGACGCTGCAGACCCTGTTCGGCGTGTCCTACATCAACGACTTCGAGCGCCAGGGGCGTATCCTGCGCGTGCAGTTGCAGGCCGAGCCGCAGGTGCGTACCAGCCCCGAAGCCATGCTGCGCGTGCAGGTGCGCAACCGCAACGGCGGCATGGTTTCGCTCTCCGAGGTGGTCAAGCCCCTGTGGATGGTGGGCGCGCCCAAGCTCGACCGCTACAACGGCGTGCCTTCGGTCAAGCTCTCGGGCAACCCGGGCCCGGGCCGCAGCACGGGCGAAGCCATGCAGGCCATGGGTGACATGGCCGGTCAGTTGCCTGCGGGCATCGGTTACGCCTGGTCCGGCACCTCCTTCGAGGAAAGCCTGTCGGGCTCGCAGGCCCCTCTGCTGTTCGCCGTGTCGCTGATCGTGGTCTTCCTCTGCCTGGCCGCGCTTTACGAGAGCTGGTCCATCCCGCTCTCGGTCATGCTGGTGGTGCCGCTGGGCATCTTCGGCGCGCTGCTGGCGGTTTACATGCGCGGCCTGCCCAACGACGTCTACTTCAAGGTCGGCCTGATCGCGACCATCGGCCTGTCCTCGAAGAACGCCATCCTGATCATCGAGTTCGCGCGCAGCCTGCAGGACAAGGGCATGGCGCTCAGGGAGGCCATCCTGGAGGCCTGCCGTCTGCGGCTGCGCCCCATCCTGATGACCTCGATCGCTTTCATCGTGGGCGTGCTGCCGCTGGCCATCTCCAGCGGCGCCGGCGCCCAAAGCCGGCACGCCATCGGCACCGGCGTGATGGGCGGCATGATCGCGGCCACCGTGCTGGCCATCTTCCTGGTGCCGGTGTTTTATCTGGTCGTGAGCCGCTTCTTCCCGGGCCACAGCCGTCAGCGCGGTGCGGCCGCAGCCGAGGAGGGCCACCATGGCGCCTAAGCAAATTCGTTATGCGGCTCTGCTCGCATTGCTGGCTCTGGCTGGCTGTTCCTTCGCGCCCACGTACGAGCGTCCCGCGCTCTCTGTGCCGGATGCCTGGCCCGACGACGTCAAGGCCACCGCGGCGCCGGGCAAGCCGGTGGACTGGGCCAGCTTCTTCCCGGACGAGCGTCTGCGCGCCCTGATCAAGCTTGCGCTGGAGCACAACCGCGACCTGCGCATCGCCACGGCCCGCGTGGCCGAGGCCCAGGCGCTCTACGGCATCCAGCGGGCCGACCGTCTGCCCACTGTGAATGTGGGGGCCTCGCTGGCGCGCAGCCGCACGCCGGCTGACCTGTCGAGCACCGGTGCCGCCGTCATCGGCCAGCGGGCCGACGTCAACGTGGGCCTGTCGTCTTTCGAGCTGGACTTCTGGGGGCGCGTGGCCAGCCTCGGCGAGGCCGCCAAGGCCTCCTACCTGGCGACCGAGCAGGCCGAGCGCGCCTTCCGTCTGACGCTGGTGTCCAGCGTGGCCGATGCCTACCTCTCCCTGAACGAGGCGCAGGAGCGTCTGGTTCTGGCCCAGTCCGCGCTGGAGACCCGGGCCCAGACCCGCGAGCTGGTGGACCGCCGGCGTCAGGCGGGCCTGGCCGGCGACCTGGACTACCTGCAGGCCGATGCGGCTTTTGAAGGTGCACGCGCCGAGGTGTCGGCCCTGCTACGTCAGCAGTCGGCCGCGCGCAACTACCTGCGCGCCCTGGTGGGCGCCGAACCGAAGGATCTGCCCGCGGGCAAGACCCTGGCCGAGCAGGGCATCACGCTGGAACAGCAGGCCGATGTACCTTCGCAGGTGCTGGTGCGGCGCCCCGACGTGCTGGCGGCCGAGCAGCGCCTGCTGGCGGCCAATGCGAACATCGGCGCGGCGCGCGCGGCCTTCTTCCCGCGCATCGCGTTGACCGCTTCGGCCGGAACGGCCAGCCGTGAGATCGACGGCCTGTTCAAGAGCGGATCCGATGCCTGGAGCTTCACGCCCAGCATCAGCCTGCCGATCTTCGACTACGGCCGCAACAGCGCCAACCTGGACCTGGTCACGGTGCGCAAGAACATTGCTGTGGCCGACTACGAGCGCACCGTGCAGCAGGCCTTCCGCGAAGTGGCCGATCTGCTGGTCGCGCGCGATCAGCTGGCCGAGCAGCTCAAGGCCGTGGAGGCGCAGGAGCGTTCGCAGCAACGCGCGGCCGACATCGCCCAGGCGCGTTACCGCCAGGGCGTGGGCAGCTTCCTCGAGGTGCTGGACGCGCAGCGCCAGCTCTTCACGGTGCAGCAGAGCCTGATCCAGGTGCGCCGAGCCATGTGGTCGGCCGCGGCCCAGCTCTACAAGGCCCTGGGCGGCGAAGAGGGCTGACCGGCCGCTCGCTCGCTTATGCTTGCAGCTTTGCCCTTCTGAGGAGCTGAGCTGTGGAGCAGGTGGATGTGGTGGTGGTGGGCGCGGGTGTGGTCGGCTTGGCGGTGGCGCGCGCGCTGGCGCTGGCCGGGCGTGAAGTCCTCGTGCTGGAAGCGGCGGCGGCCATCGGCACGCAGACCAGCTCGCGCAACAGCGAGGTCATCCATGCCGGCATCTACTACCCGCAGGGCTCGCTCAAGGCGCTGCTCTGCGTGCAGGGAAAACAGATGCTCTACGACTACTGCGCCGAGCGCGGCATCGGACACCGGCGTTGTGGCAAGCTCATCGTGGCCACGTCGCAGGAGCAAGGGGGCGCCTTGCAGGCGATCATCGCCAGGGCGGCAGCCAATGGTGTTCACGATCTCGTCCTGCTGACACGCGAGCAGGCACGGGCCCTGGAGCCGGCGCTGGAATGTGTCGCCGCGGTGCACTCGCCGAGCACCGGCATCGTCGACAGCCACGGTCTGATGCTGTCACTGCAGGGCGATCTGGAGCATGCCGGTGGCATGGTGGCCTTCAACTCGTCGCTGGAGGGTGCACGTGTCACAGCGCAGGGCATCGAGCTCCAGGCCCGTGACGGTACACAGCTGCGTGCGCACACGGTGGTCAATGCGTCCGGGGTGCATGCACCGACACTGGCGCGCCGTTTCGAGGGCCTGGACCCGGTGCACATCCCCGGCGAGTACTACGCCAAGGGCAATTACTTCACGCTCGGCGGGCGTTCGCCTTTTGCCCGTTTGATCTATCCCGTGCCCGAGGCTGCGGGCCTGGGTGTGCATCTCACGATCGATCTCGGCGGTCAGGCCAAGTTCGGTCCCGACGTACAGTGGGTGGATACGCCCGATGACCTGGTGGTGGATCCGGCGCGCGGCGATGCCTTCTACGCCGAGGTCCGCAAGTACTGGCCGGGTTTGCCCGATGGAGCCCTGTTGGCCGGGTATGCCGGCATACGGCCCAAGATCAGCGGCCCGGGCGATGCAGCGCGAGATTTCATGGTCCAGGGTCCGGCCGAGCATGGTGTGCCGGGCCTGGTCCATCTCTTCGGCATTGAATCGCCAGGGCTGACCAGCAGCCTGGCGATCGGAGCAAGGGTGAGCGAGTGGCTCAGAACAGACCCTAGTAGACTGTAACGTTTAAGACGGAAGTATCATTGCGGCGATCTCATTGGAGGTTGCGATGAAACTCACCAAGAGCGAACGCATGGAACTTCAGCAGCAAGTTGCCACGAGGATTGGTCGGGCCG
>NZ_BAAGWN010000009.1:0-86307 GCF_054780335.1 Curvibacter fontanus | reverse complement strand
GTGGTCACCGCCAAGGAATTCAAGGCCGACGCCAAGGCCACGGTCAAGCGGGCCAGCGAGGTGGCGGATGACGACCTGATCCTGGACATCGGGCCCGAAACCGCGAAGAAACTGGCCCTGCAATTGAGGACCGCCGGCACCATCGTCTGGAACGGCCCGGTGGGCGTGTTCGAGTTCGCGGCCTTCGAGAACGGCACCCGGGAGATCGCCCGGGCCATCGCCGAATCGAGCGCCTTCAGCATCGCGGGCGGCGGCGACACCCTGGCGGCGATCGCCAAGTACGGCATCGAGCAGCAGGTGGGCTACATCTCCACGGGTGGCGGCGCCTTCCTGGAGGTGCTGGAGGGCAAGACCCTGCCGGCTTTCGAGATCCTGGCGCGGCGCGCCCGGGCTTGAGCTGCACCGGCCTTCGTGCAACGGCCCCGACGGGGCCGTTTCATCTTGTTGTTCCGGTGTAACTAATTTCATGCCAGAATAGAAATTAAATTACAACGGAGACTGATACATGACGCGTCGTGCGACCAAGATCGTTGCCACCCTCGGCCCCGCCTCCAGCGACCCGGCCCTGCTCGAACAGATGATCCGTGCCGGGGTCAACATGGTCCGGCTGAACTTCAGCCACGGCAAGGCCCAGGACCATATCGACCGCGCCCGCCTGGTGCGCGAGGCCGCCAAACGCGCCGGCCGCGAGGTCGGCATCATGGCCGACCTGCAGGGCCCCAAGATCCGTGTGGGCAAGTTCGCCGAGAACAAGGTGCAGCTCAAGACCGGTCAGAAATTCGTGCTCGATGCCAGCCGCGCAGAACCGGGCGACATCAACGGCGTGGGCCTGGACTACAAGGAGCTGCCGCAGGACGTGAAGCCGGGTGACCTGCTGCTGCTCAACGACGGTTTGATCCTCATGGAGGTCGAAGCCGTCAAGGGCCAGGCCGTGCACTGCAAGGTCACCATGGGCGGCGAGCTGTCCAACAACAAGGGCATCAACAAGAAAGGCGGCGGCCTGACGGCGCCGGCCCTGACCGCCAAGGACATGGAGGACATCAAGACCGCCATGAGCTTTCAGGCCGATTACGTGGCCGTGAGTTTCCCGCAGAACGCGACCGACATGGAGATGGCGCGCCAGCTCTGCAACGTGGCTGCGGCCGAGTACAACCACAAACCCCTGCTGATCGCCAAGATCGAGCGCGCCGAGGCCATCCCGAAGCTGGAAGAAATCCTGCGCGCCAGCGACAGCATCATGGTTGCCCGCGGCGACCTGGCCATCGAGGTGGGCAACGCCGCCGTGCCGGCCCTGCAAAAGCGCATGATCAAGATGGCGCACGAGATGGACAAGACGGTGATCACCGCGACCCACATGATGGAGTCCATGATCAACAACCCCATGCCCACCCGCGCCGAGGTCAGCGACGTGGCCAACGCCGTGCTCGACGGCACCGACGCGGTGATGACCTCGGCCGAAACCGCGGCCGGCAAGTTCCCGCTGGAAACCGTGATCGAGATGGCCAGCATCTGCGTGGCGGCCGAAGCGGCCGAAGAGGTCAAGCTGGATGCGGACTTCCTGGGCAAGACCTTCTCGCGCATCGACCAGTCCATCGCCATGGGGGCCCTGTTCACGGCCTACCACCTGGGCGCCAAGGCCATCGTCGCGCTGACCGACAGCGGCTCCACCGCCCTGTGGATGAGCCGCCACCGCGTCCACATCCCGATCTACGCATTGACGCCCAGGGTCTCGACCCAGCGCAAGATGACGCTGTTCCGCAACGTCAGTCCCCTGCTGATGGACACCAGCGCTGACCGCGATACCGCCTTGGAACAGGCCGAAAAGCACCTGAAGGCGCGTGGCATCGTGCAAAGCGGTGACGTCTACGCCATCACCTGCGGCGAACCCATGGGTTCGCCCGGTGGCACCAACATGCTGAAGATCTGCCGCGTGGCCTGAAAGGATCGGCCTGGTTTTTACCCAGGCCTTTATTCCATGGGCTCGGGCCTTTGAATCCATCCAGGCATCTGCTGCGTACCCCAGAGATGCCTGATGCGAATGCCCAACACACCATGCTGCGCTGCCTGCGCGCATGGGCCCTGCTCCCGCTGGCGCTGCTGAGCGCCTGTTCGTCCACCGAGCTGCTGGACAAACTGGTGCCCGATGACAGCTATGTCCCGTATCCTTCAGCCGCTTATGGCGCCGATCCGCGCCAGCAGCTCGACGTTTACCTGCCACTGCCTTCGGCTTCCTCCAGCGCGGCGCGTCCGATGGTTGTGTTCTTTTATGGGGGCAGCTGGAGCAGCGGCGAGCGGGCCAGCTACCGCTTTGTCGGCGAGGCGCTGGCCTCGCGCGGCGTGGTCACCCTGGTGGCCGATTACCGCCTGAGCCCTCAGGTGCGCTACCCGGCATTTCTGCAGGATTCGGCGGCGGCCGTGTCATGGGCCTTCGCGCATGCCGCCGAGCTGGGGGCCGATCCCGGGCGCATCTATGTCATGGGGCACAGCGCCGGTGGCTACAACGCGGCCATGCTGGCGCTCGATCCGCGCTGGCTGGCGCAGGTCGGCCTGCGGCCGCAGCAGCTGGCGGGCTGGATCGGTATTGCCGGACCGTATGACTTTTTGCCCATCGGTATCCCCGAAGTCCAGCAGGCGTTTGACTGGCCGAGCACCCCCGCCGATTCGCAACCCCTGATGCACGTCAGCGCCGCCGCACCGCGCACCCTGCTGATTGCCGCCAGCAACGATGCACTGGTCAGCCCGCAGCGCAATACCCTGGCATTGGACCGGCGCCTGCGCGATGCGGGTGTGCCCACCCACACCCATGTGCTGGACCGCGTGAGCCATGTCACGGTGCTGGGCGCCCTGGCGCGGCCATTGAATTTTCTGGCGCCGGTGGCCGAGCTGGTGACGGATTTTGTCAAGGTGCCCGTGCCAGACCAGCCCCAGGCATTGGCGGGCAAGTAAAATCGGTGGTTACCGACCCGTTACCAACTTTCCTGGGGATACCACCATGGCACTCGTCTCGATGCGCGAGCTGCTGGACCACGCCGCCGCCCATGGCTACGGCATTCCGGCTTTCAACGTCAATAACCTGGAGCAGGTCCAGGCCGTGATGGCCGCCGCCGACGAAGTCGGCGCGCCGGTCATCCTGCAGGCCAGCGCCGGAGCCCGCAAGTACGCCGGCGAGCCCTTCATCAAGCACCTGATCCAGGCGGCGATGGAGGCCTATCCCCACATTCCCCTGGTCATGCACCAGGACCACGGCACCAGCCCCAAGGTCTGCGAAGGCGCCATCGGCCTGGGCTTCGGTTCGGTGATGATGGACGGCTCGCTCAGGGAAGACGGCAAGACCCCCGCCGATTTCGCCTACAACGTGGACGTGACCCGCAAGGTCGTGGACATGGCGCACAGGGTCGGCGTGACCGTCGAAGGCGAACTCGGCTGCCTGGGCAATCTGGAAACCGGCGACGCCGGCGAGGAAGACGGCATCGGCGCCGAAGGCAAGCTGGACCACAGCCAGATGCTGACCGACCCCGAGGAGGCCGCCCAGTTCGTCAAGGCCACCCAGCTCGACGCCCTGGCGATTGCCATCGGCACCAGCCACGGGGCCTACAAGTTCAGCCGCCCGCCCACCGGAGACATCCTGGCCATCAGCCGCGTGAAGGAAATCCACAAGCGCATCCCCAACACCCATCTGGTGATGCACGGTTCCTCCTCCGTGCCGCAGGAACTGCTGGCCGTCATCAACCAGTACGGCGGCAGGATGAAGGAAACCTACGGCGTGCCCGTCAAGGAAATCCAGGAAGCCATCAAGCACGGCGTGCGCAAGATCAACATCGACACCGACATCCGCCTGGCCATGACGGGCGCGGTGCGCAAGTTCCTGGCCGAGAACCCGGACAAGTTCGACGCCCGTGAATGGCTCAAGCCCGCCCGCGAAGCCGCCAAGCAGGTCTGCAAGGCGCGCTACCTGGAGTTCGGTTGCGAAGGCCAGGGCGCCAAGGTCAAGGGCCAGGGCCTGCAGATCATGGCGGGCAAGTACGCCAAGGGCGAGCTGGCCCAGCTGGTGAACTAAGACAGCGATCTCTTTCTTGCGATAATTGCAGGCCCGGCGTTCCAGCGCCGGGCTTTTCTTTTTCAGGCCCCACCATGACCTCTGCCCTGCACACTTCCAGCCTCACTTCCCTGCCGCTGCTCGCGCGCGGCAAGGTGCGCGACAACTACGCCGTGGGCGAGGACCGCATCCTCATGGTGGCCTCCGACCGCATCAGCGCCTTCGACGTCATCATGGGCGAGCCCATCCCGGGCAAGGGCGAGCTGCTCACCAAGATGGCCCTGTTCTGGTTCGACCAGCTGGGCCACATCTGCCCCAACCACCTGACCGGCGCCGCGCCCGAGAGCGTGGTGACACCGGCCGAGGTGGCGCAGGTGCGGGGCCGTGCCATGCTGGTGAAGCGTCTGAAGCCCATCCCCGTGGAGGCCGTGGTGCGCGGTTACCTGGCGGGCAGCGGCTGGGCCGAGTACCAGGCTGGCCAGTCGGTCTGCGGCGTCAAGCTGCCGGCGGGGCTGAAGAATGCCAGCAAGCTGCCCGAGCCCATCTACACGCCCGCGGCCAAGGCCGAGATGGGCGAACACGACGAGAACATCACCTTCGAGAAGACGGTGGACATGATCGGCCCCGCGCTGGCCGCGCAGATTCGCGACATCTCGATTGCCATCTACAAGGCAGCGAGTGAGATCGCCCTGAAGAAGGGCATCATCATTGCCGACACCAAGTTCGAATTTGGTCTCACCCAGGACGGCAAGCTGGTGCTCATGGACGAGGTGCTCACGCCGGACTCCTCGCGTTACTGGCCGGTGGAAGGCTACAAAGAGGGCGCCAACCCGCCCAGCTACGACAAGCAGTTCCTGCGCGATTGGCTGGAGACGGCCCGGGTCGATGGCCGGCCCTGGGGCAAGAAGGCGCCCGCGCCCAAGCTGCCGCAAGAGGTGATCGAGAAGACCGCGGCCAAGTACCGCGAGGCGCTGACCCGGCTGACCGCCTGAGCGCTCTCTGTCGGACGATACGCGAGGATTGAACCAGGGCACCCGCGGAACTGGCTCTGCCAGGCCGCTGGGTGCGCCCCCCTTGAGGGGGAGACGCGAAGCGTCTCGGGGGGTGTTTCAGTTCAGCATCATGCTGAGCTTGCGGCGATAAGCCGAGACCAGGGCCGCCTGCTCGTCCTGCTCCACCGTGGCGTGGCCGGCCAGTTCGATGCCGCCGGCTGTCTTGCCGCTGGCCTCGGGGCCGCTGGTCTTGGGCTTCGGGGGGGTGAGCAGCTCCAGGATGGCAATGAAGGTCTTGCGCGGGGCCTCCCCGCCCCACTTCTTGTCGCGCATGATGATCTCCAGCAGTTCGTCCAGCGCGCCCACCCATTCGTTGGCCACCATCAGCAGGCGGGCCTTGGCGAAGCGGGCTTCGAAGTCACGTTTGTCGGTGGCGATCAGTCCGTCAAACTTCTCCAGCGGCCACTCGCCGCGCGGGTCGTTGCTGACGAACTCGATCGCGTTGAGCCACTGCTGCAGGGCCTCGAAGCGCAGCGGCACCGGAATCTGCGCCAGCGCCGGGGCCAGCGCACTGGCCGCCTCGGCCAGGTGGCCTGTGCCGATCAGCAGCTTGGCGTAGTCGTAGCGCAGCTCGTCGTTGCCGGGCTCGGCCTGCAGGGCCTCGTTCATGCGGGCGATAGCGCCATCGATGTCACCTGAGGCCAGAGCCTCCTGGGCTTCGTCGGGCTCTTCCTGCGCTTGCAGCCGGCCCTCGCCGGGCAGGTGCTTGTCGAGGAACTCGCGCAGCTTGCCTTCGGGCAGGGCCCCCATGAAGCCGTCCACCGGCTTGCCGCCCATCATCAGCACGCAGGTCGGAATGCTGCGGATGCCGAAGGCTGCGGCCAGTTCCTGCTGTTCGTCGGAATTGACCGTGGCGAGCACGAAGCGGCCTTCGTAGGCGGTTTCCAGTTTTTCCAGAATGGGGCTCAGGGACTTGCAGGGGCCGCACCAGGGGGCCCAGAAGTCCACCAGCACGGGCACGGACTGGGAGGCGTGGACGACCTCGGTTTCGAAGTTTTCGGTGGTGATGGCTATCATTTGGGGCGATCCGGGACGGGAAAGTAAAATTCGGGGGATGAAAACACTCATCGGCGTCGTCATGGGCTCCAGCTCCGACTGGGACACCATGCAACAGGCAGTCCAGATTCTCCACCACTTTGGCATCGCTCACGAAGCCAAGGTCGTGTCCGCGCACCGCATGCCCGATGACATGTTCGCCTATGCCGAGGGCGCGGCCGGTCGCGGGCTCAAGGCCATCATCGCCGGCGCCGGTGGCGCGGCCCACCTGCCGGGCATGCTGGCTTCCAAGACCACGGTGCCGGTGCTGGGCGTGCCGGTGCCCAGCAAGCACCTGCAGGGGGTCGATTCACTGCACAGCATCGTGCAGATGCCCAAGGGCATCCCGGTGGCCACCTTTGCCATCGGCAGTGCCGGCGCCGCCAACGCCGCGCTCTTCGCCGTCGCCATGCTCGCCAACGAAGACCCGGCCCTGCGCGCCCGGCTCGAGGCCTACCGTGCCGAGCAGACCGCCACCGCGCGCGGCATGAGCCTGCCGCCCGCGATATGAAGGGCGTCATCCTCCCGGGCACCCTGGTCAACGGTCAGCCCGCCACCCTGGGCGTGATGGGCGGCGGCCAGCTGGGCCGCATGTTCGTGCACGCGGCCCAGCGCATGGGCTATTTCACCGCCGTGCTCGACCCCGATGCCGCCAGCCCGGCCGGCCGGGTCAGCCATCACCACATCCAGACAGCCTACCTCGACGAGCAGGGCCTGGCCCGGCTGATCCAGTGCAGCGCGGCCATCACCACCGAATTCGAGAACGTGCCCGCGCCCGCGCTGCGCACCCTGGGCGCGCAGCGCCCGGTGGCGCCCGGCGCCGACGCCGTGGCCATCGCCCAGGACCGTGCGCAGGAGAAGGCGCATTTCACGCGCTGTGGGGTGCCGGTGGCGCCGCATGCGGTCATTGAAACAGCGGCCCAACTCGCCGCCGTCACCGAGGATCTGCTACCCGGCATCCTCAAGACGGCGCGCATGGGCTACGACGGTAAGGGCCAGATGCGCGTGAAGACACGCGCCGAGCTGGCCGCGGCCTGGGACGAGCTCAGGCAGGTGCCCTGCGTGCTGGAAAAGATGCTGCCCCTGGCGGCCGAGTGCTCGGTCATCGTGGCGCGCGGCGCCGACGGGCAGATGGTCAACCTCCCTGTGCAGCGCAATCTGCACCGCGAGGGCATTCTGGCCGTGACGGAAGTGTTTGAGGGCAATGTGCAGTCTGCACTCGCGGCACAGGCCGTCGCCGCCACCAGGTCCATCGCCGAAGGTCTGCAGTACGTGGGCGTGCTCTGCGTCGAGTTCTTCATCCTGCAGGACGGCTCGCTGGTGGTCAACGAGATGGCCCCGCGCCCGCACAACAGCGGCCACTACAGCATGGACGCCTGCGACCATTCGCAGTTCGACCTGCAGGTGCGCACGCTGGCCGGCCTGCCCCTGGTGCAGCCGCGCCTGCACAGTCCCAGCATCATGCTCAACCTGCTGGGCGACATCTGGCTGGCTTTCAAGGGCGTGCCGCCCTGGGACCAGGTGCTGGCGCTGCGCGGCACGCACCTGCATCTCTACGGCAAGCTCGATGCCAAGCCCGGCCGCAAGATGGGCCATCTCAACATCACCGGCAAGACAGTGGATGAAGTCCGCGCCAACGCCTTGGCGGCAGCCAAAATCCTGGGCATCGCGCCCTTTTGAACATGATCCTCGACGGACGGGACCCGACCTCGGTGAGCACTGCGGCGCAAGCCCTGCGCGCGGGCGAACTGGTGGGTTTGCCCACCGAAACCGTCTACGGCCTGGGGGCCGACGCAGGCAGCGATGCGGCCGTGGCCAAGATCTTTGCCGCCAAGGGCCGGCCCAGTGACCACCCGCTGATCGTGCACGTGGCCGATGCCTCTGGCGTGGCGCACTTCGCGCGCGAGGTGCCGGCCTTCGCGCACAAACTCATGCAGGCCTTCTGGCCCGGACCGCTGACCCTGATCCTGCCGCGCCACCCGGACGTGGGCGCGGCGGCGGCCGGCGGGCAAGATTCCATCGGTCTGCGCTGCCCTTCACACCCCATGGCCCAGGCCCTGCTGCTGGCCGCGCGCACGCTGGGCGTGCACGGTGTGGCCGCGCCCAGCGCCAACCAGTTCGGTCGTGTCAGCCCGACCACGGCTGCGCATGTGCAGGGCGAGTTCGGCGACAACCTGCTGATCCTGGACGGCGGCTCCTGCGAGGTCGGTATTGAATCCACCATCATCGATTGCACGCGCGGCGCGCCTGTGCTGCTGCGCCCGGGTCGCATCACGCGCGAGCAGATCGAGGCGACCAGTGGCCAGCGCCTGCGCGACAAGGAAGAACTGGCCGCGCCGGCCCCGCGTGCCTCGGGTACGCTGGAGGCTCATTACGCACCGAAGGCCAAGGTCAGGCTCATGGAGGGCCGCGCCTTGCAGACGGCGCTGGACGTGCTGGGCAAGGACTTCGACGGCGCCACCATCGCCGTCTACGCTCGCAGCATGCTGCGCGTGCCCTCCGCGCAAGCGCTGTACCGCCGCATGCCCGACGACGCGGCAGCCGCGGCGCAGCAGCTGTTTGCCGTGCTGCGTGATTTCGATGCGCAGGGTGTGAACCTGATCTGGGTCGAGACCCCGCCCGAGACTTCGGACTGGGAAGGCGTGCGCGACCGCCTGCAGCGCGCCGCCGCAAGCTGAAACAGGCTGGGCCAGGGACGCGTTCCGTAGTACAGTGGATTGCGATGCAGCAGCCCCCGCTTGCGCAAGGGAGACCGAAACATGAAGCTGGAATCCATGCGCAGACTCGGACCCGGCTTGATCACCGGCGCGGCCGACGACGATCCAAGCGGCATTGCCACCTATTCGCAGGCGGGAGCCCAGTTCGGTTTCGCCATGCTGTGGACGGTCATCTTCACCTTGCCGCTGATGGTGGCGATTCAGATGATCAGCGCGCGCATCGGCCACGTGACGGGGCATGGCCTGACGACCAATATCAAGCGAAGTTTTCCCCGGCCGGTCTTGCTGGCCATTGTTGGCATGCTGGTGCTGGCCAACACCTTGAACCTTGCCGCAGACATTGCCGCCATGGCCGAGGCCTTGCGCTTGCTGCTGGGGGGCTCGGCGCACGTTTACGCCGTGACTTTCGGCCTGCTCTGCCTGTTGTTGCAGGTGTTCCTGAGTTATGCCGCGTACGTCCGCTGGCTCAAATGGCTGACGCTGACACTGTTGTCCTATGTGGCCGTGGTCTTCACCCTGCACGTCGAATGGTGGCAGGTGGCGCAGCAGATCGTCTGGCCGCAGCTGCCGGGCTCGAAAGAAACACTGCTTACCATCGTGGCGGTGTTCGGCACCACCATCAGCCCCTACCTGTTCTTCTGGCAGGCCGCCCAGGAGATGGAGGACGTGAATGGGGGACCGGGCCAGCCGCATACGCCACAGCAGGTGCGCAGCCACCTGCGGCGCATCAAGTGGGACACGCTGGTGGGCATGGCCTTCTCCAACCTCATTGCGTTTTTCATCATCCTGAGCGCGGGAGCGACCCTGCATGCGGCCGGGGTGCGCGATATCCAGACGTCAGCCCAGGCGGCCGAGGCCTTGCGTCCGCTGGCGGGTGAACTGACCTTTCTGCTCTTCAGTCTGGGCATCATCGGCACGGGCATGCTGGCCGTCCCCGTGCTGGCGGGTTCGGCCGCCTATGCCGTGGCGGAAGCCGCTGGTTGGGACGGCAGCCTGAGCCTGCGGCTGGACAAGGGTGAGGGGCTGGGCTTTTATGGCGTGGTGGCCATCGCCACGCTCGGAGGCGTCGCCCTGTGTTTCACGCCGATCGATCCGGTCAAGGCGCTGTTTGGCGCGGCGGTGCTCAATGGCGTGATTGCGGTGCCCATCATGGGGGTCATGATGCTGCTGGCTTCGCGCCCTGCTGTCATGGGGGAGCATGTGATCAGCCTGCGCCTGCGCTGGCTGGGCTGGCTGGCGACTCTGGCCATGGGGGGCACGGTGGTCACCATGCTGGCCATGTTCTGAGCGTCGTCAGCGGCCTTGGCGGTAACGCAGCTTCATCACCAGGATGGCCAGGGCCAGGGCCAGCGTGACCGCGTTGGCCACCACGATGGGCCAGGCGCCCAGCAGCAGGCCGTAGACCAGCCACAGGGCCACGCCCGTGGCGAACATGCTGTACATGCCCAGCGAAATGCCGCTGACGTCGCGCGTGCGGAAAGTGTGCAGGGCCTGGGGCAGAAAGCTCAGGGTGGTCAGGCTGGCGGCGAGGTAACCGATCAGGTCGTCCATGGGTTTCGTGTTGCGTGAAGCGTCGGGATCACTCGGTTTTTTTCTTGCGGCCTGACGGCAACCGGGCGGTCCAGTCCACCAGGGCTTCCAGGGCCGGGCGCACGGCGCCGGCATTGGGGTGGTTGACCAGGGCCACGAGCACATAGCGCCGCCCGCTCTCGGCATGCACGATGCCGGCGATCGAGGCCACGTCGCGCAGGCTGCCGGTCTTCAGGTGGGCCTGGCCTTGGGCGTGCCAGCGGCTGGGCCGCAGCGTGCCGTCCAGGCCGCTGATGGGCAGGGAACTCATGAGCTCGGGCATCAGCGGCGAAGCCCAGGCGTACTGCAGCAGGCGGGCCAGGGCCGTGGCGCTCATGCGGTCCTCGCGCGACAGGCCCGAACCATTGGCGATCTGCGGCGCCTCGCCGGCGCCGAAGCGCTGGCGCCACCAGTCCTGCAGCAGTTCGCGCGAGCCGGCCAGGGTGCCCTTGCCCTGTTGCTGCAGGCTCAGCGTGAGGAAGAGCTGCTGCGTCATCACGTTGTTGCTGTACTTGTTGATGTCGCGCACGACCTCGGCCAGGGGCGGAGACTCCAGCGCGAAGGCCGGCGTCAGTGCTCCCGGCACCGATCCGTAACGCACCCGGCCCTGCAACTGGCCGCCGATGGCACGCCACATGCCTTCGATGGCGCGCGGGCCATAGCCGGCCGGATCGGCATAAGCCAGGGGCCAGACCTTCTCGCCGCAGCCCACCGGGTAACGGCCTGCGAAACGTGGCTGCGCCGGGTCGGAGAAGTCGGCGCGCAGCGCGCCGCGGTAGTCGTTGCACTCGCTATCGCGCAGCGGCACATGGCTGGGCCAGGACACGCCGGCCAGTGGCGGCTCGACGTGCACATGGGCGGTGTTGGCGGCGCGGTCAGGCACGAAAGTCATGAGCACCGATTTGAAGTTCAGCAGCAGGGCGTCGGGCGCGGCGTTGTAGGGGCGCAGCGGTTCGCCGTCGAACTCGGCCGGGTCGACCGCCACGGTTTCGAAGGCGCTGCGGTCGAGCACGATGTCGCCCGCGATCTTGCGGATGTCCAGGCCCTGCACGCGGCGCAGCAGCAGCCAGATGCGTTCGGCCACCAGCTTGGGATCGCCCTGGCCCTTGATGTAAAGGTTGCCGTAGAGCGTGCTCTCGCGCACCGTGCCTTCCATATACACCGGCGTGGACCAGCTCCAGCCCGGCCCCAGGGTTTCCAGCGCGGCCAGGGTGGTCACCAGCTTCATCACCGAGGCCGGGTTCATGGGCGTGCCCGCGCGGTGGCTGAGCAGCGGCGTGTTGTTGCCCCCGGCTTCCTCGACCACCACACTCACCGCTTCGACCGGCACCTGGGCGCGGGCCAGTGCCTTGGCGACGGTGGGGGGTAGGGCGGTGTCCCGGGCGTGGGCCGGGCCGCCGGGCAAGAGCAGCAAGCCGGCGAGCAGGGGCAGGAGGGAGGCGCGCAAGGTCGACATGGCAACGAGTCTAACGCCGGCCGCCGATAATGCGGGCATGCATTTCCTCAAGGGCCTGTCACCGCGCACCCTCGGCATCGCGGCGGCGGTCATCACCGTCGGCATCTGGACCGCCTTCATCGTCATCGCCCGGGCTTCGGCCCGGGGTTCGCTGGGCCCCCTGGACATTGCGCTGGCGCGCATCATCGGCGCCAGTGTCGTGCTCTTGCCCCTGGGCTGGTGGCTGGTGCGGCGCGACCGCGCGCAGGGGACGGACACGGCTTCTTCCTTCTTCGGCCTCTCGCCGCTGGCCCTGCGCGTGACGGCGCTGTGCGGCGTGTTCGGCGGTTTCGGTTACGCGCTGCTGGCCTATGCGGGTTTCTTTTACGCCCCGGCGGCGCATGCCTCGGTGCTGATGCCGGGCAGCCTGCCCCTGTGGACCACGCTGCTGGCGGCGCTGATGCTGCACACGCCCATCTCACCGGCGCGCGCCATCGGCCTGGCCTGCATCGTGGGGGGTGACCTGCTGGTGGGCGGGACCAGCCTGCTGCGGGCCTTCGAGGGCGGTGAGGTCTGGAAGGGCGACCTGCTCTTCATGAGCGCGGCGCTGAGCTGGTCGGTCTACAGCGTGCTGGCGCGCCGCCACGCCCTGGACGCCGTGCGCGCCACCACGGCCGTCACGGTGTTCGCGCTCTTCAGTTATGTACCGTTCTACCTGCTGCTGCAGGGACTGGGCGCCATCGAAAGCCGGTTGTTCTCGGCGCCCCTGGGCGAGCTGCTGTTCCAGGTGGTTTTCCAGGGCCTGGGCTCGGTGGTGATCTCGGGCATGACTTTCGTGCGCATGATCCAGTACTTCGGCCCGGTGCGCTCGACCATGATCACGGCCCTGGTGCCCGGCCTGTCGGCCCTGGGCGCCGTCATCTTCCTGGGCGAACCGCTGCACTGGAACCTGATGGCCGGGCTGGTGCTGGTGACGGTGGGGATCACTTTCGGGGTGCGCAAACAGACATGAAACTGCTCGCCTTCGACACCAGCACCGAACTGATCTCGATCGCCGTCACGCGCGAGGTCGACGGCGCGCCGCGCGTGTGGCAGCACACCGGGGCCGGCGGCGCCCAGGCTTCCAGCGCGCTGATCCCGGCCATCGAGACCCTGATGGCCGAGGCGGACTTGACGTTCGAAGCGCTCGACGCCATCGCCTTCGGTCGCGGGCCGGGTTCCTTCACCGGCCTGCGCACCGCCTGTGCCGTGGCCCAGGGCCTGGGTTTCGGGGCCGGCGTGCCCCTGCTGCCGGTGGACACCCTGCTGGCCGTGGCCGAGGAGGCGCGTGCGCAGCAGGCCCCGCAAGAGCAGACCCTGCGCCTGCTGGCCCTGCTCGACGCGCGCATGGGCGAGCTCTACGCGGCGCCTTATGCCTATGCCGACGGCGACTGGTTGTTGCAGGCCGATTTCAGCCTGCTCAAGCCTGAGCAACTGGCGCTGGGCGATGCCCAGGCCCTGGCCGGCAATGTCTTTGCCGAATACGGCGAGCGTCTGCCGCTGCCCGCAGACCTCCCTTGCTGGCAGGCCCTGCCCACGGCGGCGGCCATGCTGCGCTTGGCGCCGGCCCTGTTGGCCGGAGGCAACGCCGTGGCCGCGGCCGATGCCCTGCCGCGTTACATCCGCGATAAAGTAGCCTTGACCACAGAAGAGCGTGCCGCCGCCAAGGCCGCCCGCTGAGCATTAGGGCCTGCTCACACTGATTTCTCAAGATGCGTTGCGGATCAAAAAAGTCATGCGATAGGCGCGTGGACGCCGCCGGAGTCATCCCCCGGCCACAGTCCGCGCAACACCCCGCATGGCCTTTTTGGCCGCAACCCGTAGGGAACGTGGTGCAAACGGCGCCACTCGTTGTTGCACTCCTCGCCCAGGCGGTCAGCCTGGGCGTCGTCGCGCGCCTAGATTGGCGCTGTTTTCACCACGTTCGCACTTGAGAAATCAGTGTAAGCAGGCCCTGGCATGAGCGCCGTCCTCGAACCCGTCGAAGCCCGCTTCGAGCCGCTGGAAACCACGCGGCTTGAGCAATTGCTGCAGATCGAGCAGCGGGCCTACCCGCATCCCTGGACGCGGGGCAATTTCATGGATGCGCTGCGCACCGGCTACCACGCCCGCGTGCTGCTGGCCGGCGAGGAGCTGCTGGGTTATTACGTGGCCATGCAGGGCGTGGACGAGGTGCACCTGCTCAACATCACCGTGGCGCCCGAGTACCAGCGTCAGGGCTGGGGACGTGTCATGCTCGACGCCATGGCCCTGTGGGCGCGTGGCCTGGGCGCGCAATGGCTGTGGCTGGAAGTGCGCGTGGGCAACACGCGGGCCATCGCCATCTACGAGTCGCATGGCTACCGCCGCGTCGGCCTGCGCAAGAACTACTACCCGGCCGCGCACGGCCAGCGCGAGGACGCGGTGGTCATGAGCCTGCGTCTGTAAGATCGGCTCATGAGTCTGCAATTGGATACGCGCCAGCGCGCGATGCTTGCCGAGATGGGGGTGAAGGTCTGGGGACCTTCACCCCCATTGGGCGTATTGGACGACGCCCCCCCCAGCCCCCCTCCAGGGGGGGAGGGCGCCGTGCCGGCGGCCCGCGTGGCCGTGGCGCGCCCGGCCACGGTGGCCATGCCGGCTGCAGTTCTGCCTTCTCCTTCTGTTTCCTCCGCTCGCGCCATGCCGGCCGAGATTGCGGCCATGGACTGGGATGCGTTGCAGCAGGCCGTCGCCGGCTGCCAGGCTTGCGGCCTGTGCCAGAGCCGCAAGAACACGGTGTTCGGCGTGGGCGACACGCAGGCACGCTGGTTGGTGGTGGGCGAGGCGCCGGGCGAGAACGAGGACCTCCAGGGTGAGCCCTTCGTCGGCCAGGCCGGCGCGCTGCTGGACAATATGCTCAAGGCCATCGGCCTGAACCGCCAGGGCACGGGCGCGCAGGGGGTCTACATCGCCAACGTGCTCAAGTGCCGACCGCCGGTCAACCGCAACCCGCAGCCCGAAGAGGTGCTGCAGTGCGAGCCCTATCTGCGCCGCCAGGTGGCGCTGCAGCAGCCGCAGATCATCCTGGCCCTGGGCCGTTTTGCCGCGCAGTCGCTGCTGCAGCACAGCGTGCCCGATGTGGCGACCCTGCCTCTGGGCAGGCTGCGCGGCCAGGTGCACAACTACGAGGGCGTGCCCGTCGTCGTGAGTTACCACCCGGCCTATCTGCTGCGCACGCCGCAGGACAAGGCCAAGACCTGGGCCGATCTGTGCCTGGCCATGGACGTGATGCGCGCCGGCACGCCGGCCTGAATTGAAATACGGGAGAACCCAATGAAAGCCAAACTGATACGCCTGCTGCTTACCTTCCTGGCCATCCTGGCCCTGCTGGCCGCAGGCTGGGTCTGGATTGCGCTGAACTGGAGTTATGCCGACGGCGAGCGCGCGGGGTATGTGCAAAAGCTTTCGCGCAAGGGCTGGCTCTGCAAGACCTGGGAAGGGGAGATCGCCATGGTCACCATGCCAGGCGCCATTCCCGAGAAGTTCGAGTTCAGCGTGCGCGACGACGTCATCGCCCGGCAGATCAACCAGCTGGCCGGCAAGCGCGTGGTGCTGCACTACCGCCAGTACAAGTTCATTCCTTCCACCTGCTTCGGCGAAACCGAGTACTTTGTCGAAGCCGTGCGTGAGGTGCAGGAAACGCTGACTCCCACTGCGCCCCTGGTCCCCGCTGTGCCCCAGGGCCAGTTGCAGGGCCCGCGCTGAGATACTGGAGCGGGTCACTCGAAAACAGCAGGAGTTTGGCGCCATGTACGAATCCAGAAAAGAAGCGCCCCTGCCGCACGCCGGTTTTGTGGGGCGACTTTTCCTGCACCTTTTCTGGGTCTTGGCCCTGCTGGCGCTCTCGCTGCTGGCCGGCATGGCCGGGTATGTGTATTTCGAACAGCTTCCGGCGCTGGACGCTTTTCTCAATGCCGCCATGCTGCTGGGCGGCATGGGCCCGGTCCATCTGCCGATCACGACCGGGGGCAAGCTTTTCGCCGGTTGTTATGCGCTGTACGCTGGCCTGGTGTTTATCGTCACGGCGGCGCTGCTGTTCACACCCATCCTGCACAGGCTGCTGCACAAGTTCCACTGGGAATGAATCCATAGCAGAGCAGCGGACATGACAAGCATGGAGTTTCTGAACATCCGGCGCGGGCTGACGCTCCTGCTGCGGAGCCTGGCCGCGCCCTTGTGGGCAGCCGATTAGCCGGCGCCACTGGTCTGGTGCGGGACGGATCTTGTCGCTCTTCGGTAACTTTGCATGGCGCCAGTGCCATCGGCATGAAGCACAATCCGGCTTCAGGAACGCCAACTTCACCCCGAAGCCGCCATGAACAGCAAGACCGTCGATGCGCCCCTCTCCATCGAGCTCTACGATGAACCAGGCCACCTGATCCGCCGCGCGCAGCAGATCGCCGTGTCCAAGTTCCACGAGGTGCATGGCCGCCACGTCACCCCCATCCAGTACGCCATCCTGCGCACCCTGCACGAGACCCCGGGCATCGACCAGGTCACGCTGGCGCAGCTGATCGCTCTGGACACCTCCACCACGGCCGACATCGCCGCGCGCCTGGAAACCAAGGGCTGGATCCTGCGTGAGGTGCTGCCGCGCCGCCAGCGCCGCCTGTCCCTGACCCCCGAGGGCGAAGAGGTGCTGCTGGAGCTCAAACCCGGGGTGGACGTGCTCTACCACGGCATGATGAACAGCCTGGAGCCGGCCGAGCAGCAGGAATTCATGCGCCTGCTGCGCAAATTCGTGCATCTCTACGACCGCCAGAACCAGACCGCGGACCGCAAGCTGCGCCTGGCCGCCAAGGCCTGAGCGCCGCGCCGGCCGATTGTCGGAAACATCCGGAAAATCAGGGCAAGCAAGGGCTTGGGGGTTTGACAGGCGCTATTCATTCAGTATACTGAATGAATACATTCGCTTCTTTTTAATTCCCACGAGGAGCCCCCATGTTCCCGAAAAACACCTGGTACGTCGCCGCCGCTTCCAACGAAATCGACGAAAAGCCTCTGGGCCGCACCGTCTGCAATGAGCGCATCGTCTTCTACCGCGGTGTGGAGAACAAGGTCGCGGCCGTGCAGGACTTCTGCCCGCACCGCGGCGCGCCCCTGTCCCTGGGCTACGTCTGCGAGGGCAAGCTGGTCTGCGGTTACCACGGCCTGGAAATGGGTTGTGACGGCAAGGTCATGCACATGCCGGGCCAGCGCGTGCGCGGTTTCCCGGCCATCAAGGCCTACCCCGTGGTCGAGCGCTACGGCTTCATCTGGGTCTGGCCCGGTGATGCGGCGCAGGCCGATGAGGCCAGGATCCCCGTGCTCGAGTGGTACGACCACCCCGAGTGGGCCTATGGCGGCGGCCTGTACCACATCGCCTGCGATTACCGGCTGATGATCGACAACCTGATGGACCTGACACACGAGACCTATGTGCACAGCACGTCCATCGGCCAGAAGGAGATCGACGAGACACCCTGCAAGACCACGGTCAACGGCGACGAGGTGGTAACCAGCCGCTTCATGAGCGGCATCGAACCCCCGCCCTTCTGGAAAGCCGCGCTGCGCGGCAACCACCTGCCCGACGACCAGCTGGTCGACCGCTGGCAGATCTGCCGCTTCACGCCGCCCAGCCACGTGATGATCGAGGTGGGTGTCGCCCTGCAGGGCCAGGGCGGCTACGATGCGCCCAACGACAAGAAGGCCTACAGCGTGGTGGTGGACTTCATCACCCCCGAGACCGAGACCTCCATCCACTACTTCTGGGGCATGGCGCGCAAGTTCAACCCGAAAGACAAGGCGCTGACCGCCACCATCCGCGAAGGCCAGGGCAAGATCTTTGCCGAAGACCTGGAGATGCTGGAGCGCCAGCAGAAGAACCTGCTCAGCTGGCCCGAGCGCCAGCTGCTCATGCTCAACATCGACGCCGGTGGCGTACAGTCGCGCAAGATCATCGACCGCATCCTGGCGGCCGAGCAAGCAGCCAACGCCTGAGGACCTTTATGAGCACCGCTCCGACATTGCAGGTGCGCGTCGCGCGCAAGGCGCAGGAAGCGCTGGACATCGTCACCCTGGAACTGGTGGCCACCGACGGCCGCGCCTTGCCGGCCTTCTCGGCCGGCTCGCATGTGGATGTGATGCTGCCCGGCGGCATCACACGCCAGTACTCCCTGTGCAACGACCCGACCGAAACCCACCGCTACCTCATCGGCGTGCTGCGCGACCCGTCCTCGCGCGGCGGCTCGCTGGCCGTGCACGACAGCCTGCAAGAGGGTGATGTGCTGCAGATCAGCGCGCCGCGCAACCACTTTAGCCTGGCCCACGAGGCCAAGAGACACCTGTTGTTCGCCGGTGGCATCGGCGTCACGCCCATCCTGTGCATGGCCGAGCGCCTGGCCATGACGGGCGCCGACTTCGAGATGCACTACGCCACCCGTGCGCCCGAGCGCACCGCCTTTCGCAGCCGCATTGCGGCCTCGACCTTTGCGTCGCGTGTGCATTTCCATTACGACAACGGCGATGCGGCGCAAAAGCTGGACCTGCAAAAACTGCTGGCCCAGCCGCAGCCCGATACCCATCTCTACGTCTGTGGCCCCAAGGGTTATATGGACGCGGTGCTGGGCACGGCGCGTGCTGCAGGCTGGCCCGAGGCGCAGCTGCATTACGAGTTTTTCGGGACCGAAGTGGCCAAATCCGACAGCGACGCCGGCTTCGAGATCAAATTGGCCAGCTCGGGCCGCATCGTCATGGTGCCCAAGGACCAGACTGTGGCCCAGGCCCTGGCCGCCGCCGGTGTGGACATCATGCTGTCCTGCGAGCAGGGCGTCTGCGGCACCTGCCTGACCCGGGTGCTCGAAGGTGTGCCCGACCACAAGGACAGCTACCTCACCCCGGACGAGCAGGCCGCCAACGACCAGTTCACGCCCTGCTGCTCGCGCAGCAAGACGCCGCAGCTGGTGCTGGACCTCTGAGCTGGACTTGAGACTGGGGCCGCCGGGCCCCTTCTTACAATAGCGGCATGACTTTCCTTGAGATGCTGCGCGCGGCCGAGCGCCACAACAACTCCATGCTCTGCGTGGGTCTGGACCCGGAGCCGGCCCGCTTTCCCGCCGGCATGCAAGGCGATGCCTCGAAGATCTACGACTTCTGCGCCGCCATCGTCGAGGCCACGGCCGATCTGGTGATCGCCTGGAAGCCCCAGATCGCCTACTTCGCCGCGCACCGTGCCGAAAATCAGCTGGAGCAGCTGGTGGCCCATATGCGCCGTGTCTCACCCAATGTGCCGGTCATCCTGGACGCCAAACGCGGTGACATCGGCAGCACGGCCGAGCAGTACGCGAAGGAGGCCTTCGAACGCTATGGCGCCGACGCCGTGACGCTCTCGCCCTTCATGGGCTTCGATTCCATCCAGCCCTACCTCCAGTACCACGGCAAGGGTGCCTTCCTGCTGTGCCGCACTTCCAACCCGGGCGGTGACGACCTGCAGGCCCAGCGTCTGGCGAGCGTGCGGGGCGAGCCGCTGGTGTACGAGCACATCGCACGCCTGGCCCAGGGCCCCTGGAACACCAATGGCCAACTGGGCCTGGTGGTGGGCGCCACCTATCCGGCGGAGATCGAGCGCGTGCGGGCTGTGGCCCCCACCATGCCCCTGCTGATACCCGGTGTGGGCGCGCAGGGCGGTGATGCCGTGGCCACGGTCAAGGCCGGCTGGCGCGCCAGCGGCGGCGAGACCACGGCGCCCATCGTCGTGAGTTCCTCGCGGGCTGTGCTTTATGCTTCGAACGGTGCCGACTTTGCCGCCGCCGCGCGCCGGGTGGCGGCCGAGACCCGCGACGCTTTGCAGGCGGCCCGTACAGGTCACTGACGGGAAGGATCCCTGAAAGATGCCGCCCATGTTCCAGCTCGATCCCCAGGCGCAAGCCGTATTGGATCGCGCGCGGGCGCAGGGCGCCAAGCCGCTGAGCAGCATGCCGCCTGTGGCGGCGCGGGCAGCCTACCGGGCGGGGCGTTTGCCCACGCAGCCAGTGCCGCCGGTGGAGGTGGTGTGCCGTGAGTTGGCGGCGCCGGGGGCCGCAGGCCTGATCCCGGTGCGCGAATACCGGCCTTCAGCATGTGCGCCGGCAGAGATTTTGCCGGCGCTGGTCTTCTTCCATGGAGGCGGCTGGGTGGTAGGCGACCGGGATACGCACGACGTGCTGTGTCGTATCTGGTGCCTGCAGGTTCGCTGTGCCGTGTTTTCTGTGGACTACCGGCTGGCGCCAGAGCACCGCTTCCCGGCGGCATTCGAGGACGCCTGTGCGGCTACGCAATGGCTGGCGCAACAGGCGTCGAAACTCTCTATCGATGCCGGACGCATGGCGGTCGGTGGTGACAGTGCCGGCGCCAATCTGGCTGCCGCAGTCGCTTTGGCTTTGCGCGATGGCGATGCTCCGCAGCCCCGACTGGTGGCGCAGATGCTGGCTTATCCCGTCACGGATGTGTGTGGGGGTACCGCTTCTTATCGTGAGTGTGCTGAAGGTTACGTGCTGTCCGAGGCCGATATGCATTACTTTAGAACGCACTATCTGGCCGATACGGCGGAATACGTCGATTGGCGGGCCTCACCCTTGCGGGCCGCCTCCCTGGCCGACTTGCCAGCGACGCTGATTCTGGCGGCTGGTTTCGATCCGCTGCGAGACGAGGGGCGTCTTTACGCCGACAGTCTTTCCGCCGCGGGCAATGCGGTGCAATATGTGTGCTTCGAGCGCCAGATGCATGGTTTTCTGGGCATGGGTGGTGTGATCGAGGAGGCCAATACCGCAGTGCGTTTGTGCGGCGACTGGCTTCGAACCTATTTGCGTTGAGCCGCGTCAGCCAACAAAAGTGGCGGCAACCCGGCCAGGAACGAGCGTACTTGCAGGTCAATGACGCGCTCGACCCGAATCGCCGAGTCATTGTGATAGATATGCCGCCGTATCGCCAGGTGGGAGACGGCACCATGCAATATCCAGGCAATTTCCTGTCGCTCCGCCCGATCCAACGGCAGGCCCATGCCTGCTTCATGGGCGGCCTCCTCGATCACCGTTTCGAGCAGCTGCATGATGATCGAGCTGATGTAGGTGGATGCCATCTCGACCTCCGCGAGCGAGGCGTAAAGAAACAGGCGCATCCAGCGTCGCGTGAGAACCGCGTCGTAGTACTCGCGATAGAAGGCATTGAGGCGTTGTGCCATGGGCTTGCTGCGGTCACGCAGCTGAACGAACCAGACCGCCTTGAATACCCCGGCGATCTCGGCCTCGTACACGGCACTGAGTAGTGCCGACTTGCTCGGGAAGACGCTGTAGAGCAGGCGCTGTGACACGCCGCAGGCCTCGGCCAGCGCCCGTGTCTGGGCGGTGAGTCCGTATTCCGAGAAAAACTCGAACGCCTTGCCAAGGATCTGCTCCCGTCGCTCAGTCGCGGGCATGCGCACTGTGGCGCGGCGTCCCACGCGTGGGGGCGTCGAATCCGCCGGCTTCTGGCGCGCAGCGGTCAGGAGGTCGGATTTGGCTTTCATGCAGGGCTCTGGCGCAGTCTACACAGTTTGCGGCTTTGATGGCAAAATAATTCGTCAACTGACGAATTGAGGGCGGCGTGATGCTTTGGATAACGTCGTCAATCGCAACTTTCTATACAGGTGGTGGAACATGATTATCGAGATGCGTACCTATCAAGTTCAGGCGGGCAAAGCGCCCGAGTTCCTGCGAACTTACCAAGACAATGGTCTGCACATCATCACCCGCTATGCCCGGCTGATCGGTTGCTGGACCAAGGAGTCAGGTGTTCTGAACTCAGTGGTTTTCCTCTGGGCGTATGACGACATGGGCCATCGCAGCGCACAACGGGCCAAGATGGGGCAGGATCCGGAGTGGACCGCCTTCGTGCCTTCCATCCTGCCGTATCTGGTGCACCAGGAAAGCATTTTCCTCAATCCGGTGGCCTTCTCCCCGATCAAGTAAGTGTTGGAGCCCGCCCGGGTGGCCCGGGCTGCGGACCATCCGGGCGTCGATGCCTGACCAGCTCGCGATTAGGGAACACCCTAATATATCGTCACTTGACGATAAGCGTGTGCAAGAGAACAATCGGGGCAGGGTTGGAACTGCTGGGTCTGCCGTGTGCGGATCGCCGGTGGTGACCCCCCGGCCCAAGCCGGGACCATCAACATCAGGAGTTGAAAATGAGCAATGCGTGGACAGACGGATCGAATCGGCGGGACTTTCTCAAGCTGACGGCGGCGGCCGGCGTGGCGGGCTCCGGCCTGATGTCGCTGGACGCGCAGGCGCAGGCGGCGGCCCTGAACTTTCACACCTGGTCGGCGGGCGTCGATGTGGTCAAGAGCCACCTGACGGCCTTCGAGGCCAAGACGGGTCTCAAGGTCAATTACAGCAATGCGCCCTGGGCCCAGTACCGGGACAGCATGGTGACCAAGTTTGTGGGCAAGGCGCCGATGGATGTGATGTGGGTGTCCGACAGCTGGCTGCCCGAATGGGCCGATGCGGGCTGGCTGGCGCCCATCAACGGCTACCCGGAACTCATGAAGTACAACGCCGAGACCGATGACTTCTGCAACCAGTCCATGCAGTACCAGGGCAAGCAGTATGGCCTGACCTACTACTCCGATTACATGGCTTTTTTCTACGATGCAGAAAAGCTCAAGAAAGCCGGCATCAAGGAGCCGCCCAGGACCTGGGAAGAGGTGGTGCAGCAGTCGTTGGTGCTCAAGAAGGCCGGCATCTCCGAGTATCCGCTGATGTTGTCGATGGCGCGCGAGAGCTGGCTGATCGAATTTCTCACGGCCATGGTGTACTCCAACGGCGGACACTTCGCGGACGACCAGGGCAACCCGCTGATGCAGGACCCGCAGCGCGGTGCACACAAGGCGCTGCAATGGATTGTTGATGCGGTCAACAAGCACAAGATCGTATCGCCGGCCTGCGTTGAAACGGGTGAGCTCAATGGCCTGAAGTCCTTCACCTCGGGCAACCACGCATTCGCCCTGCTGGCCCGCTACCGCGTGCGCACGCTGAACGACCCCAAGCAGTCGTCCATCGCCGGCAATGTGAAGCAGGCGCTCATGCCGGCCGGTCCCGGCGGCTCCAACGCCACGGTGGGCTGGATGCGCTTTTACGGCATGACACCACAGGCCGCCGCGGACAAGACGCGTGCCGCCAATGCGGTCAAGCTGATCGAATGGTTCGGTGGCAAGGCCGAGGGCAAGTACCAGTTCCAGAAGATGATGTTCACGGATATCGGCTCGGGCTTCGGTGTCAAGGAGCTGTTCCAGGACCCAGAGGTGAAGGCGGTCTACAACAAGTACTCCGACATCGCGATGTACGAGAAACAGCAGAAGCTGGCCCGCAAGAAGGACGTCATCTCCCGCTGGTTCGGCGAGTGGGATGAGGTCAACGGCACGGCTTGGCAAAGCGCCATCATTGGCAAGAGCAGCGTGGCCGACGCGCTGAAGAAATCCATGGTCGCTTGGAACGACATGCGGAAATAAAGGCCGAGGCGGCGGACGGGTCCCGTCCGCCGCGTTGAAGCACTGCCAGGAGACTACATGACAAACCCGCTCGCGGCGCTGCGCCGACTACTCCCCGCGCCGGTCAGTGCTTACGACCAGAAAAGCGCCATGCAGCTGCTGGCGCCCATGATGGTGGTCTTGCTGGTGGTGGCGGTTTTCCCTGTGCTGTACTCCTTCTGGATCAGCCTGTTCGACCTCAAGCTCACGCGCCCGCACCGCGCGCCGTTTGTCTGGTTTGACAACTATGCCCGTATCTTCCAGGACTCCCTGTTCTGGGAATCGCTGTTGCGCACCTTCTCTTTTACCGTGATGTCGGTGGCGGCCATCATGCTGATCGCCATGCTGATGGCGCTCCTGCTCAATGAAGATTTTCGCGGCCGGCGCATCCTGTCGGCTGTGCTGCTGATTCCATGGGCCATACCCTACGTGGCCAACGGTCTAATGTGGAAGTGGATCTACGACTCGGGTTACGGCGCGCTGAACGGGCTGCTATTGCAGCTGGGGCTGATCGACAAATACATTGTCATGCTGGGCGATGTGGACAAGACCATGGGCCTGATCACAAACTCCTTTGTCTGGAAGGAGGTCCCGCTGGCCACCATACTCCTGCTGGTCACGCTCAAGTCCATCCGGGCCGACCTGTACAGCGCGGCCAAGGTCGATGGCGCCAATGTCTGGCAGCGCTTTCTCCACATCACGCTGCCGGCGCTGGTGCCGGGTTTCACGCTGGTGATGATCTACGAGACGATGATGGCCATTCGCCACTTCGACCTGTTCTTCATCCTGACCGAGGGCGGGCCCGCTGACGCCTCGAATGTGCTGGCCTGGCAGGTCTATGTTGAGACCTTCCGCAAGCTGTCCTTCGGCACCGGCGCCGCCCTGGCCTACATCATGGCCATTGCTACTTTCACGCTGGCCTTCTTCATCATCCGCAGCACGAGCAAAAAGCTATGAGACTCGATCTACTGGGCAAGAAAGTCCTGCTATTCGCCGGTTCGCTGCTGTTTGTGCTGTACGTGCTGGCGCCGATAGGCTGGCTGCTGTCGTCCTCCTTCCAGTCGGAAGCCGAGATCACCTCCATTCCTCCGCACTGGATCCCGCACGCGCCCACGCTGGAAAACTTCGAGGCCATCTTCAAGGCCAAGGACGAGGTGATCACCTATGAAAACCGCAAGCAGGGGGATACCGCAAGCGGTGGCTTCATCCCCTCCACGGCCAAGAACCTGCTGCCTTCGATGTGGAACAGCCTGCTGGTGGCGGTTGCCGTCGTCATCTTGAACCTCCTGGTGAGCGTGCCGGCGGCCTATGCGCTGGCCAAGATCCGCTTCATCGGGCGCAAGGCTTCGATCTACTTCATGCTCACGACGCGGGTGATCCCGGACATCGCGCTGGTGGTGCCGTTCTTTCTGTTCGTGCAGCGTCTGGGCCTGCTCGACAACCTGCTGTCGCTGGTGATCACCTATTTGGCCATAACCGTGCCGTTCTCGATCTTCATCCTCACGAACTACTTCGAGTCCCTGCCCGACGAGCTCGACAAGGCGGCCCGGGTGGACGGCTGCTCCCGCCTGCAGACGCTCACCCTGGTCTATCTGCCGCTGGCGCTGCCTTCTCTGGTGGCGGTGATCTTGTTCACCTTCCTGACCAGTTGGAACGAATTCCTGCTGGCCTTGATGTTTACCCAGACCCCGGCTGCGCAGACCATGCCCATCGTGGTGGCTTCGTTCACGTCGGACTTCACCATCAGCTTCTCGTTCATCAACGCAGCCGGCGCGCTGGCCATCATTCCACCGGTGATCATCGCCGTGATGTTCGAGCGTTACATCGTCTCCGGCCTGACGGCTGGTGCCGTCAAAGGTTAAAGGAGAATCCAATTGGCCCGCATCCGTTTCGAAGGCGTCGGCAAACAGTATCCCAACGGCTACGTTGCACTGAAGAGTCTCAACCTTGACATCGCCGACAAGGAATTTCTCGTGCTGCTCGGTCCCTCAGGCTGCGGCAAATCGACGACGCTCAACATGATCGCCGGTCTGGAAGACGTCACCGAAGGCAATTTATTCTTCGATCACGAAGTGATGAACATCGTGCCGCCCCACAAGCGAGATGTGGCGATGGTGTTCCAGAGCTACGCGCTCTATCCCAACAAGACCGTCTACGAGAACATCGCCTTCGGCTTGAAGATGCGCAAGCATTCCAAGGACGAGATCGACCGCCGTGTGCGGGACGCTGCGCGCCGCCTGGAGATCGAGCCGCTGCTCGATCGCCGGCCCGACCAGCTCTCGGGCGGTCAGCGCCAGCGCGTGGCCCTCGGGCGCGCCATGGTGCGCCAGCCTCAGGTTTTCCTCATGGACGAGCCGCTGTCCAACCTGGACGCAGCGCTGCGCATATCGATGCGCGCCGAGATCAAGCAGCTGCACAAGGCCATGCAGACCACCTTTGTCTACGTCACGCACGATCAGGCCGAGGCTTTGACTCTGGCCGACCGTATCGTGGTGATGAAGGGTGGCGTGGTCCAGCAGATCGGCGCGCCGGATGCGATCTACGAACGCCCCACCAACATGTTCGTGGCATCCTTCCTGGGCAATCCTTCGATCAACTTCCTGGAAGGGCAACTGGCGCAGCAAGGCGCAGCCCTGCAATTCCGGCGCGGCGAGCTCAGTCTTAGCTTGCCGACCGACGTCGCGCAGCGCCTGAGTACTGAGGCGGGCCGTGCCGTGGTGATGGGCTTGCGCGCCGAGGACGTGGAGCCGGCGGCTGAGACCGATGGCGAATGTCTGCAAGGGCGCATTCTGTCGGTGCTGCCTGTGGGTTCGGACCAGTTTCTCGAACTCGAGGTCGAGGGGGCCAAGACGTTCCTGCGTGTGGGCAAGGAAGGCCAGTACAAGGTGGGCGAAAACGCCCGGTTGAAGGTCAACATGAATCGCCTGCATCTCTTTGACCAGCAGAGCACGAACAACTTGCTCTGGACGGCATGAAACCTGCAGCGTTTACCTACGCCCGTCCCGACTCCATCGACAATGCCCTGCGTCAGCTGGCAGCCGGTGGCGGGCAGTCGAAGGTGATTGCCGGCGGGCAAAGCTTGGGCCCCATGCTCAACATGCGCTTGGCTGCGCCGGCCGAGCTCATAGACCTGAACGATTTCACCGAGCTTGCCTATGTCCGCGATGTCGGCGATGCGATCGAGATCGGCGCGCTGACCCGGCACTACCAGCTGGCGGAATCTGCGCTGGTGCAGACGCAGTGCCCCTTGCTGGGGCAGGCGGCACGCACCATAGGCCACTACGCAATCCGCCAGCGTGGCACGCTGGGCGGCAGCTTGGCGCATGCCGATCCGGCCGCGCAGCTGCCGTTGGTGGCCGTCGCGTTGCAGGCCCGTATCGAGCTGCTCAGCGTCCGGGGGCGTCGAAATCTGCCCGCGACCGAGTTCTTTCTCTCCGCCATGACCACGGCCATTGCACCGGATGAAATCATCCGCAGCGTGCGCTTTCCGAAGGCCGCGGCGGCCGAAGGCAGTTCCTTCAAACTGTTCAATCGCCGCCACGGTGACTTCGCCATCGTGGCCGTGGCCGCGTCGCTGGCGCTGGAGGGCGAGCGCATCGCACGCCTGAGCCTGGGCGTTGGCGGGCTGGACGCGGTGCCACGCAATGTGGATGCGCTGGTGCAGCCCTTGTTGGCCCAGGCACCGCAAGCTGGCTGGACCGAAGCAGCGGCGCGCGCCGTGCTGGCGGCGCTGGTGCCCGAGGACGACGCACGCATCCCGGCGCAATACCGCCAGGAGCTGGCCCAGACGCTGGTGCAACAGGCCCTGACGCGTGCTCTGGAGCGGGCCATCATGAAGCGGGAGGGGGGGGTCTCATGAAGGAGATGGAGCCACAGGACATCACGCTGACCGTCAACGGTCGCAACCATGAGATCAAAGTTGTACCGCGCAAGCTGCTGACCGATGCGCTGCGCGAAGACTTGCGCCTGACCGGCACCCATGTTGGCTGCGAGCATGGTGTCTGCGGCGCCTGCACCGTTCTGGTCGATGGCCGGCCGCAGCGCGCCTGTCTGACGTATGCCATCCAGATGGAGGGGCATGAGGTCGCCACCATTGAATCGATAGACCACGACGGCCGCCTGTCCGTCCTGCAGCAAGCGCTGCACGAAGAACACGGTCTGCAATGCGGCTTTTGCACGCCGGGCATCGTGATGACCTTCGAGGCCTTTCTGCGGCAGTACCCGGAGCCAAACGAAGAGGCTATCCGCGAGGCGCTGTCCGGCAATCTCTGCCGCTGCACCGGCTACCAGAACATCGTGAAAGCCATCCAGAAGGCCGCCGCGCGGATGCGTCAGGAGAAGGCATGAGCCAGGCGCAGTTCCATTACATCGGTCAGCATCTGCCGCGCAAGGAAGACTACCGTCTGCTGACGGGCCGGGGCCGTTATGTGGACGACATCGAGGTGCCCGGGGCCCTGCACGCCTGTTTTGTGCGCTCGCCGCATGCGCATGCGCGCATCCTTGGCATCGAGGCGAGCGCGGCGCGCGAGATGCCAGGGGTGGTGGCTGTGTACACGGGCGCTGACCTCGCACAGTGGGTCACGCGTCAGCGGATGGCTCCGCCCATCGAGGGCCTGCAGCCCATGGAGATGGACGCGCTGCCTGTCGACAAGGTACGCTTCCAGGGCGACCCGGTGGCCTGCGTGGTGGCGCGCGATCGTTATCTGGCCGAAGACGCGGCCGAGCAGGTGCAGGTGGACTATGAGCCACTGCCGGTCGTGAGTTCAATGTGGAAAGCGCTGCAGGCAGATGCACCGCGCGTTGATGAAACCCTGCCGAGCAATCTGCTCTCGCACCAGCAAGCGGTGTTCGGTGATCCGCGCGCGCGCGCGCGCGTAGCGCATCGCGTGGTAGAGAGCATCTTCTCCATGCACCGGCAGACGCATCTGCCGATCGAAACCCGTGGCTGCGCGGCGATCTGGGACGCAGGGCGTGACCACCTCACCTTTCACGTCGGTAACCAGGTGCCGCACCCCTATCGCACCACGCTGGCAGGCCGCTTGCGGCTGTCGGAGTCGCAGGTCACCGTCGTCTCGCAGGACGTCGGCGGGGGCTTCGGCCAGAAGATCGCGCTCTACCGCGAAGAATTGGTGGTGGCGGCGCTGGCGCGCGAACTGAAGCAACCAGTGCGCTGGCGCGAGGATCGGCTGGAGAATCTGCTGGCCTCTTCGCAGGCGCGCGAAGATTTTTGCCGCACCCGCGCCGCGGTCGATGCCGAAGGCCGTCTCCTGAGCCTGGAGCTGGAGATCCTGGAAGATTTCGGTGCCTACAGTTTCTATCCTGGCAACTACCTGGCGCGGGTGGTGGCCATGATCCTGACCGGTCCCTACAAAGTTCAGGATTACAGCTATGACGTGAAGGTGGTGCTGAGCAACAAAGTGGGTAACGGCCCCATGCGCGCACCCATGGCCATCACGAGCTGGCTGATGGACGGCACGCTGGACGCCGTGGCACGCGAGCTCCAGCTCGACCCGCTGGCGGTGCGCCGCCTCAACATGCTGCATCCCCAGGACTTGCCCTATCGCATGGCCACGGGCGAGGTGCTGGAAGACATCACCCCGCGTGAGACCCTGGAAGGTGCGGTGGCCGCGATCAACTATGCGGACTTCCGGCGACGTCAGCAAGAGGCGCTGGCCCAGGGACGCTACCTGGGCTTGGGCATCTGCACGGTGGTCGAGTCCACTACCTATGGCTCGCGCTTTTACAAGGCAGCCGGCATCCAGGGTTCGGGTCATGAGGCGGCCTGGGTCCGCATCGAGCCGACGGGCGTGGTCAATGCCTCTGCCGGCCTTGGCCCCACGGGTCAGGGTTATGAAACCTCGCTTTCACATGCTGTGGCCGAAGGGCTGGGCGTGCCGGTGTCGCAGGTGCGAATTCATCTCGGCCATACCGATATCGCGCCCTATGGGATGGGCAGTCGAGGTGCCCGCGGCGGCACTGCCGGCGGCGGCACGCTGTATTTGTGTGCGGGGGAGGCGCAGGCCAAGGTGCTGGCCATCGCGCGTCATCACCTGGGGATGAACGCCTCGACCCTCTTGCGCGTGCGCGATGCGCGTGTCGAGCGTCAGCGGGACGGCGTCTGGCTGTCTACCGGGCTGAGCTTGGTGGACATCGCACGCAAGGCCTATCTGGATCCGACCAGCCTGCCCGAAGACATGAGCCCCGGGCTTGAGTTCCATAAAACCTATGACCCGCCACCCATGACCTACTCCAACTCCACCCATGTGTGTGAGGTGGAGGTGGACGCCGTCACCGGTGCGGTTCGCTTCGGCCGCTATGTGGTGGCCGAAGACTGCGGCACCGTGCTCAGCCCGGTGGTGGTGGAGGGCCAACAGCTCGGTGCCATTGCCATGGGGCTGTCAGGCACGCTGTACGAGCACGTCGAATACGACGAAAACGGGCAGAACCTCTCGGGCACGCTGGCCGACTACCTGGTGGCTACAGCGCATGAGCTGCCCCACATCGAGATTCTGTCCATGCACACGCCCAGCCGCTTCACGCCGGCCGGCATCAAGGGCATGGCTGAGGGCGGCGTGATGGGCGCCATCGGCGCCCTGTGCAATGCGGTGAATGATGCGCTGCGCCCGCTGGGCGTGGTGGTCGACCGCCAGCCGCTGACCCCCATGTACCTGCGCGGGCTGATCCGCCAGGCCCAGCATTCTTGAAACAGGGAACATTATGAGCAATCAGAGCAAGCCGTGTATCGGTTTCATCGGTCTGGGCAATATGGGTCGCCATATGGCAGGCCACCTGCTGACTGCGGGATATCCACTAAGCGTCTACAACCGTTCGCGCGACAAGGCCGATGAACTGATCGCGCGCGGCGCGCGCTGGTGCGCGACATCCGGTGAGGTGGCCACGCAGGCCGACGTCATCATCACCATGGTCGGCTACCCGCGTGACGTGGAGCAGGTGTACCTGGGCGAAGGTGGCATCCTCGCCCGCGCCCATAAGGCCTTGCTGATCGACATGACGACTTCCAGCCCCGAGTTGGCGGTACGCATTGCCGCCGCCGCGCGCAAGGTGGGTTGCCAGGCGCTGGATGCGCCGGTCTCCGGTGGAGACATCGGCGCGCGGGATGCCAAGCTGGCCATCATGGTGGGAGGTGAGCAGGCGGCCTTCGACGTGGCAAGGCCCATCCTGCAGGTGATGGGCGCCAACATCGTGCGCCAAGGCGGTCCTGGTGCCGGCCAGCACACCAAGATGTGCAACCAGATCGTGATCGCCTCCACCATCATGGGAGTGAGCGAGGGGCTGGCCTATGCCAGAAAGGCCGGCCTGGATCTGCCCACCGTGCTGCAGTCCATCGGGGGCGGCGCAGCTTCGGGCTTCCAGCTCACGGTGATGGGCGGCAAGATGATTGCCGGCGACTTTGCGCCGGGCTTCTACATCGAGCACTTCATCAAGGATCTAGGCATTGCCTTGGCCGAGGCCGAGCGCATGCAGCTGGACCTGCCGGGCCTGGCCCTGGCGCGCAAGCTGTTTGAGGGGCTGGCTGGGCAGGGGCTGGCTCGGCTGGGCACACAGGCCCTGATCAAGCGTTATGGAGTGTAAGCATGGCACTCGAATTTTCTGGTGAATACCGTATTCCGGCGCCGCAGCAGCGCGTCTGGGCCGCGCTCAATGATCCGGCTGTACTGCAAGCCTCCATCGCCGGCTGTCGGCAGCTCGACAAGGTGTCGGACAGCGAGTTCAGTGCGATCGTCGTGGCCAAGGTGGGCCCGGTGTCTGCCACCTTTCGCGGCAGCGTCGAACTCGGCGAGATCGATGCCCCCAACAGCTACACCCTGACCGGGCGCGGCCAGGGCGGCGCCGCTGGTTTTGCCCGCATGACTGCGCGCGTTATGCTGCGCCCCGACGGGGACGAGACCGTGCTGCAGTACACCGCCAGTGCCGACATCGGCGGCAAGCTGGCGAGCGTGGGCAGTCGCCTGGTGCAGTCCGTGGCCAAGAAAAATGCGGATGACTTCTTTTCGGCTTTTGCGCGTCAGCTGGGTGCCCCTGCTGCCCCTGCTGCCCTTGCGGCGGCAGAGAGCGGCGCCCCCGCCGGTGCGCCCGCCGCGCCCGCACGGCCGGGCATCCAGGCGACGGGACCGGTGGTTACCGGTGGTGGCTTGGGCGCCCTGGTGCCAGCATGGTTGCTGCTCTTCGTCTCCGGGCTCAGCTTCGCCCTGGGCTATTGCGTGGCCGTTTTGCGCTGAGGCCGGAAAGTCCTGAACGGGCGGAATTCTGTATGGCGATTTCGGTGTTTGACCTTTTCAAGGTGGGCATAGGCCCCAGCAGTTCGCACACTGTCGGGCCGATGCGGGCGGCTCGCCTGTTCGTGAGCGCGCTGCAGCAGGCCGACCTGCTCCAAGCCACAGCCACGCTCAAGGTCGAACTCTACGGCTCACTCGGGGCCACGGGCAAGGGCCACGGCTCCGATACCGGTGTCATGCTCGGCCTCATGGGGCATGCGCCGGATACGGTGGCGGTGGACGCCATCGCCGGCATCATCCAGCAGGTCCGGGCCGAAGGTCGGCTCACGCTGGCTGCGGGACCAAGCATTGTGTTTCGCGAGAAAGAGCATCTTCTGATGTATCGCCGCGAGGCCTTGGCGGAACACCCCAATGGCATGCAGTTCAGTGCCTATGGCGCGGATGGCGTTCTGCTGCGGCAGGCCAAATATCTCTCGGTCGGCGGTGGCTTCGTCGTGCGGGTGGGCGGTGAGACCGAGAAAAGCCTCCCGGGCTACGAGGATGTGCCCTATCCCTTCGCTTCGGGCGAGCAGTTGCTGGCGCTGTGCCGACAAGAGGGCTTGGGCATCAGCCAACTCATGCTCGCCAATGAGCGGACCTGGCGCAGCGAGGCCGAAATTCGCGAGCAGCTGCTCCAGCTCTGGCGCACCATGTGCGCCTGCGTGCAGCGAGGTCTGTCACAGGAAGGCGTGCTGCCGGGGCCGTTTCGGGTGCAGCGGCGTGCCCCTATTCTGGCGGCGCAGTTGCGCTTGCGCGCGGAAAAGACCTTGGGCGACCCGCTGTCGGTTATGGATTGGATCAATGTCTACGCTTTTGCCGTCAACGAGGAAAACGCCGCAGGTGGGCGTGTCGTCACGGCGCCCACCAACGGCGCAGCAGGTGTGATCCCTGCCGTGCTGCACTATTACGACCGCTTCGTGGCGCAAGCCAATGAGGACGGTGTGATTGACTTTTTGCTGACCGCTGCGGCCATCGGCATCCTCTACAAGCTCAACGCTTCGATCTCGGGCGCTGAGGTCGGTTGCCAGGGTGAAGTCGGCGTGGCCTGTTCGATGGCAGCGGCCGGGCTGGCGGCGGCTATGGGAGGCAGCCCGGAGCAGATCGAGAATGCGGCAGAAATCGGCATGGAGCATAACCTGGGCCTGACATGCGACCCAGTCGGCGGGCTCGTGCAGGTTCCCTGCATCGAGCGCAACGCCATGGGCGCGATCAAGGCGATCAATGCCACGCGCTTGGCCCTGCAGGGCGATGGCCACCACGTAGTGAGCTTGGACAAGGTCATCAAAACCATGCGCGAGACGGGTGCCGACATGAAGACGAAATACAAGGAAACATCGCGTGGCGGTCTGGCCGTCAACATCGTGGAATGCTGACGCCGATGCGAAGGTGGAGAACAACTGGACAAGGACATGCCATGAAACAGATAGAACCGGCCATGGTGGCGCAGCTCGGCGTATTAGCCGCGCTGCGGCGCGACATACACGCTCACCCCGAATTGGGCTTTGAGGAGCACCGCACGGCCGCGTTGGTGGTCGAGCAGCTGAGCGCATGGGGCATTCCCGTGCACCGGGGGCTCGGTGGCACGGGCGTGGTGGGGATCGTCAAGAACGGTACGTCCCCGCGCGCGATCGGGCTGCGTGCCGACATGGATGCCCTGCCGCTGCAGGAGTTGAATACCTTTGCGCACACCAGCCAGCACGCCGGCAAGATGCATGCCTGTGGGCATGACGGCCACACAGCCATGCTGCTGGCGGCGGCCCAACATCTGGCCCGGCAGCGCAATTTCGATGGCACGGTCTACCTGATTTTCCAGCCCGCCGAGGAGAGCGGCGGTGGTGCACGCGACATGATTCGCGATGGCCTGTTCGAGAAATTTCCAATGGAGGCCGTATTCGGCATGCACAACTGGCCCGGCATGCCGGCCGGCGCTTTTGCACTTAGTTCGGGGCCGGTCATGGCTTCCAGCAGCGAGTTCACGATCACTCTCCGCGGCAAGGGCGGGCACGCCGCCATGCCGCATAACACCATCGATCCGGTGCCGGTGGCGTGCCAGATGGTGCAAGTCTTCCAGACCATCGTCAGCCGCAACCTCAAGCCCATTGATGCGGGCGTGATCTCGGTCACCATGATCCATGCCGGACACGCCAGCAACGTGATCCCCGACAGCTGCGAGCTACGTGGTACGGTTCGTGCCTTCAAGATGGACGTGCTGGACACCATCGAGGCGCGCATGAGGCAGGTTGCCGAGCACGTCTGCCTGGCCCACGGCGCCGCGTGTGAGTTCCAGTTTGATCGCAAATATCCAGCCACCGTCAACAGCGCGACCGAAGCGGAGTTTGCCCGGGCTGTAATGACGAAGCTCGTAGGCGCCGACAGGGTGTTGTTGCAAGAGCCCACCATGGGAGCGGAGGATTTTTCCTATATGCTGCAGGCCAAGCCCGGGGCCTACTGCTTCATCGGCAACGGCGACGGTATGCACCGCGAGATGGGGCACGGGGAGGGGCCTTGCACCTTGCACAACCCCAGCTATGATTTCAATGACGAACTCATCCCCCTGGGCGGCACGTACTGGGTGCGTCTGGTCGAGGCCTGGCTCGGGCAGAAGTAACGTGTCAGGGGGTTGTCCTTGGCCCATGGCCGGTTACCGGGCAGACTTGCTTCCGCTCCAAGGTAGACGTTCAACCTGCAAAAAACTTAGCGACTGCGCAAGGTATCGGCCAAGCACATGCAAAATGGCACGCACGAAGTAGTTGCGGCCAGAGCCGCTTAGGAGTTATTGATGATGAATTCTCTGAAACGGCTCCCCCTATATGCGGTGGTGGTGTCGATCATGCTGAGCGGCTGCTCTGTGGTGGCCGAGGCCCCGGGCCAGGCGGGCCCGGGCCGCGACCGTGATCGTTACGAGCGGCGTGACGACCGCAAGGATGATCGCCGAGACGATCGCCGCGAAGACAGGGGTGATCGGCGGGACGACCGCGGAGATGACCGGCGTAAGGACCGGGATGACGATCGCCGCGGTGGCACGAACGTGCAGATCAACATCGGCGGCTACTTCGGCGAGCGCCAGCGCGCTTCGGTCTACGAGGCCTATGACCAGCCTCCGCGTGCCCATTGCCCGCCCGGCCTGGCCAAGAAGGGCAATGGCTGCCAGCCGCCCGGACAGGCCAAGAAATGGAAGATGGGCCAACCGCTGCCGCGTGACGTCAGCTACCGTCCGGTCGAGGCGGACATCCGCGTGCGCCTGGGTACGCCGCCGGCCGGGTACGAGTTCGTGCGCGTTGCCAGCGACATCCTGCTGATCGCCGTTGGCACGACCGTGGTGATCGACGCCATCGAAGACCTGCAGCGCTGAGACGCAGCGGCCCCAGTCCCTAAAGCAGGGGTTGGAGATAGTGTCCCGTGTGGCTGGCCGGATTGGCGGCCAGTTCCTCGGGCGTGCCTACGCCCACCACGGCGCCGCCGCCGGCACCGCCTTCCGGCCCCATGTCGATCAGCCAGTCGGCCGTCTTGATGACGTCCAGGTTGTGCTCGATCACCACGATGGTGTTGCCAGCGTCGCGCAGCTGGTGCAAAACTTTCAGCAGCAGGTCGATGTCGGCAAAGTGCAGGCCCGTGGTCGGCTCGTCCAGGATGTAGAGCGTGCGCCCCGTGTCGCGCTTGGACAGCTCCAGCGCCAGCTTGACGCGCTGCGCCTCGCCGCCCGAGAGCGTGGTGGCCGACTGGCCGAGTTTCACGTAGGACAGGCCCACGTCCAGCAGGGTCTGCAGCTTGCGCGCGATGGCCGGCACGGCCTTGAAGAAGTTGTGCGCGGCTTCCACCGTGAGGTCCAGCACCTGGGCGATGTTCTTGCCCTTGTACATGACCTCCAGCGTTTCGCGGTTGTAGCGCGCACCAAAGCAGACGTCGCAGGGCACGTAGACGTCGGGCAGGAAGTGCATCTCCACCTTGACCATGCCATCGCCCTGGCAGGCTTCGCAGCGGCCGCCGGCCACGTTGAAGGAAAAACGCCCCGGTCCGTAGCCGCGCTCACGCGCCATGGGCACCTCGGCCATGAGGTCGCGGATGGCGGTGAACAGGCCGGTGTAGGTGGCCGGGTTGGAGCGCGGTGTGCGGCCGATCGGCGACTGGTCCACGTTGATGACCTTGTCGAAGTGCTCGATACCCTCGATCTCCTTGACGGGGGCCGGCTCGTCGTGCGCGCGGTAGAGCTGGCGCGCCACGGCCTTGTAAAGGGTGTCGTTGACCAGGGTGGACTTGCCCGAGCCCGAAACCCCGGTGACGCAGGTGAACAGGCCCACGGGCACGTCCACGCTCACGTTCTTCAGGTTGTTGCCGGTCGCACCGATGATCTGCAGGCGCTGGAGTTCGGTGTGCGCCGTGCCCTTTTTTGCGGTTCGCGGTTCGGCCTCACCGCGCAGGGGCAGCCAGGGGGTGCGGCGCTTGGGCAGAGGGATCTTCAGGGTGCCCGCCAGGTACTGCCCGGTCAGGGAATCAGGGTGCGCCTTGACTTCGTCGTAGCTGCCCTGGGCCACCACGCGCCCGCCATGCACGCCGGCGCCCGGGCCCATGTCGATCAGGTGATCGGCCGCGCGCATCATGTCTTCGTCGTGCTCCACCACCAGCACGCTGTTGCCGATATCGCGCAGGTGCCGCAGGGTCTCGATCAGGCGGTCGTTGTCGCGCTGGTGCAGACCGATGCTGGGCTCGTCCAGCACGTACATCACGCCGGTCAGGCCGCTGCCGATCTGGCTGGCCAGGCGGATGCGCTGGGCCTCGCCACCCGAGAGCGTCTCGGCGCTGCGGTCCAGGCTCAGGTAGTTCAGGCCCACGTCGTTGAGAAACTTCAGGCGCAGGCGGATTTCGCGCACCACCTTGTCGGCGATGCCGGCCTTGGCGCCGTGCAGTTGCAGCTGCTCGAAGTAATCGAAACATTCGCGCAGTGTCAGGCGGCTGACCTCGAAGATCGCACGGGCCTGCGCGTCCTCGCCCAGCTTCACGTGCCGTGCTTCGGGGCGCAGACGTGTGCCCGCGCAGGCCGGGCAGGGCTGGGTGCCGCGCAGTCGGGCCAGGTCCTCGCGCACCAGGGCCGAATCGGTCTCGCGGTAGCGCCGCGTCATGTTGGGGATGATGCCCTCGAAGGGGTGGGTCTTGCTGACCTTGCGGCCCTTGGAGGCCCCGGAGTCCATCACGTAGCTGAACTTGATCTCGTCCTCGCCCGAGCCGTGCAGAAGAACCTCCTGGATCGGCAGCGGCAGCTCCTCGAAAGGGTCCTCGAGCTTGAACTTGTAGTGTTTGGCCAGGCTCTCCAGCATGGCGTAGTAATAGGCGTTGCGCCGGTCCCAGCCCTTGATGGCGCCGCCGGCCAGGCTCAGGCTGGGGAAGGCGACCACCCGCGCCGGGTCGAAGAACTCCTGCTGGCCGATGCCGTCACAGCTGGGGCAAGCCCCTTGCGGCGAGTTGAAGGAGAACAGACGCGGTTCGAGCTCGCTGATTGAGTAGTGGCACAGCGGGCAGGCGTAGCGGGCATTGAACATGTGCTCGGTGCTGCTGTCCGTCTCCAGCGCGATGGCGCGGCCCTGGGCGATGCGCAACGCGGCCTCGAAGCTCTCGGCCAGGCGCTGGCGCAGCGCGGCGTGTTCGGGCTCATCGGCGCTACGCACCTTGAGACGGTCGATCACCACATCGATGTCGTGCTTCTCGGTCTTCTTGAGCGTGGGCAGTTCGTCGAAATTGAGGGCCTGGCCGTCGATGCGAAAGCGCACATAGCCCTGGGCCTGCATGTCCTCGAAGACCTCGTTGAACTCGCCCTTCTTCTGGCGCGCCAGCGGCGCCAGGATCATGAGTCGCGTGTCGGCCGGCAGGGCCAGCACGGCGTCCACCATCTGGCTCACGGTCTGCGCCTGCAGCGGCAGGTTGTGGTCGGGACAGTGGGGCGTGCCGGCGCGCGCGTAAAGCAGGCGCAGGTAATCGTGGATCTCGGTCACCGTGCCCACGGTGGAGCGCGGGTTGTGGCTGGTGGCCTTCTGTTCGATGGAAATCGCCGGCGACAGGCCCTCGATCAGGTCCACATCGGGCTTGTCCATGAGCTGCAGGAACTGGCGCGCGTAGGTCGAAAGGCTTTCCACGTAACGGCGCTGGCCCTCGGCGTAGAGTGTGTCGAAGGCCAGGCTGGACTTGCCCGAACCCGAGAGGCCGGTGATCACCACCAGCTGGTTACGCGGGATGTCCAGGTCGATGTTCTTGAGGTTGTGCGTGCGCGCCCCGCGGATGTGCATGGTCTGCTGCTGCAGGGTCTGGCCCAGGTAACGGCCGGAGGGTTCTTCTGCAAGAACGGGGGCGTGCTGGCCTTCAGGAGTGGAGTTCAAGGGCGGACCTGTGAGCAAAACCATCCATGATAGAGAATTCCGGACGGCCCGGCACCCCGGCCGCCCGGATCGGGGACAATACAGGTCTTGCCCGCCCCTGCGCGGGCCTTCTCTATTCCGGTGCCCGCTTTCCCCGTGTCCTCTACTGCCGCCTTCCCCGCCGCCAGCCCTGACGCCTACGCCATGACCGCGCGCGAGCGGCGCGCCAGCGCTTCGCTGGCCGCCATCTTCGCCCTGCGCATGCTGGGCCTGTTCCTGGTGCTGCCGGTCTTCGCGCTGGAAGCGGCCCGTTACCCGGGCGGCGGCGACCCCGTGCTCATCGGCCTGGCCATGGGCATCTACGGCCTGACCCAGGGCCTCTTGCAGATCCCCTTCGGCATGGCCTCGGACCGCCTGGGGCGCAAGCGCGTCATCATCGCCGGCCTGCTGGTCTTTGCCCTGGGCAGTTTCGTGGCGGCCCTGGCCGGCAGCCTGACCTGGCTCATCATCGGCCGTGCCCTGCAGGGTGCCGGCGCCGTCTCGGCCGCCGTCACCGCCCTGCTGGCGGACCAGACCCGTGACGAGGTGCGCACCAAGGCCATGGCCCTGGTGGGCGCCAGCATCGGCCTGATGTTCGCGCTCTCCCTGGTGCTGGCGCCCCTGCTGGTGACACACATCGGCCTGGCCGGCCTGTTCACGCTCACGGGTTCGCTGGCCCTGGGCGGCGTGGCCGTGGTGATCTGGTGGGTGCCCGCCGAACCCCTGCAGCACAAGAACCAGCCGCGCGGCAAGCTCTCCGAAGTGCTCACGCACGCCGCCCTGCTGCGCCTGGACGCCGGTGTGTTCATCCTGCACGCCGTGCAGCTGGCCATGTGGGTGGCCATCCCCGCCCTGCTGGTGAAAGCGGGCCTGCCCCCGGCGCAGCACTGGTGGGTCTACCTGCCGGCCGTGCTGGCGTCCTTCGTTGTCATGGGCGTGACCCTGTTCCCGCTGGAGCGGCGTGGTTACCTGCGCGCCGTTTTCCTGGGCGCCATCGGCCTGGTCGCCCTGGTGCAGCTGGGCCTGCTGTGGGCCGCGCAGGCCCCGCACATCGCCTGGCTGGCGTTCATGCTCTTCCTGTTCTTCTGCGGCTTCAACGTGCTCGAAGCCAGCCAGCCCAGCCTGGCCTCGCGCGTGGCCCCGCCCCATGCCCGCGGCGCGGCCCTGGGTGTTTACAACACCTTGCAATCGCTGGGTTTCTTCGCCGGCGGCGCGGCCGGCGGCTGGCTGGTCAAGACCCAGGGTGCGCCGGCCCTTTTCATCGCCTGCGCGATGGGCATGGGCCTGTGGCTGCTGCTGGCCTGGCCCATGGTGGCGCCCGGGCGCAAAGCGCCATAATCACCCGAATCTCTGGAGGAATTCCCCATGGCATCCGTCAACAAAGTCATCCTCGTCGGCAACTGCGGCCGCGACCCCGAAATCCGTTACCTGCCCTCTGGCCAGGCCGTGGCCAACGTCAGCGTGGCCACCTCCAGCCGCCGCAAGGACAAGAACTCCGGCGAAATGATCGAAGACACCCAGTGGCACCGCGTCACCTTCTATGACCGCCTGGCCGAGATCGCCGGCGAGTACCTCAAGAAGGGCCGCCCGGTCTACGTCGAAGGCCGCCTGAAGTACGGCAAGTTCACCAACAAGGATGGCCACGAGCAGAACACCGTGGACATCATCGCCACCGAAATGCAGCTGCTCGGTGGCCGTGAAGGCTCGGGCGGCCCGGACGAAGACGGCGGTGGCGCACCGCGCCGCAGCGCTCCCCCGGCTGCACGCCCGGCCGCCGGCGCCGCTCCGCGCCCGCAGACCCCGGCCAAATCGGCCAGCGGCTTCGAGGACATGGACGACGACATCCCGTTCTGAGTTCGATAAACCCACTTCATTGGGCTACAGGCTCGATCCTCTGCGGGTTCAATATTGGATCGGCGCCGAGGCGTCATCGCGGCCGGCGGTCTGCTCCCTGGTTGAGCTACGGCCCGAGGCAGGCTACCGTTCCGCCTTCGACGGAGCAGCCACGGGGATGAGCACGGTCACACGCAAGCCGGTTTGATTTGCGTTGTCGGTGAAGTCCAGGCGAATTTCCGCACCGATGCGGCTGGCAATCGTTTGAACGATGGAGAGGCCCAGACCTGAACCAGTCTGCTCGTTGCCGAGGATGCGGTAGAACGGATCGAACACTCTGTCCCGCTCATCCACCGCGATACCTGGCCCAGTGTCCTGAACAAGCAGCGTCACGAGACCCTCCTGAACGCCGACCGAGAGGTCCACTCGCCCACCCTCTGGCGAGTAGCGGACGGCGTTGTCTACCAGATTCCTGACCACGGCGATCATGTCTGGCTCGCTCACCCACACCTGGGCATCCTGTTCTCCCTCTACGCCAACGTCGATGTGTTTGGCCTCGGCGAGTGGCATGAGGTCTTCCAGCACGCGACGGTAAGTGCCCTGGATGGATACCGGTGACCTCGGCGATTCGGCAGCGGACTGCACTTTGGCCAAAGTCAGAAGTTGATCCAGCAGGCTCCGGCCGCGCTCGATCCCTTGGCGCAGCACTGTCAGCCGTTCGCGCGCCAGGACGGGCATTTCTGCGTCTGCCAGTCGCTCCGCCTGCAGCGACAGGGCGGTCAGCGGCGAGCGCAACTCGTGCGCTGCATCGGCGACAAATCGGCGCTGGGACTCCATCGCTCGTCCCACACGGGCGAGCAGGCGATTGATCGCCACGGCGAACGGCCGTACTTCGACGGGAAGGTGAAGTTCTTCGATGGGGTGCAGCTCTTGCTCGGCGCGTTGGTCGATTTCCTTGGAAAGCGTCGAAATGGGCCGAAACATCTTGCGCACCAGGTCGGCCACGATCAGCAGCAGAACGGGCACGAGGATCAGGAAAGGCATCACGGTGCGAAGCGCACCGTCACGGGCAATTTCATTGCGGAAACCGGACGCCTGGGCCACGGCAATCCGTTCGCCAGCCCCCGTTGTCTTGACCAGCACGCGGTATGTTTCCCCGCCGACATCCAGCGTGTGCAGGCCATCAGCCAGCGTCGCAGGCAAGGGAAGTTGTTCACCGACATCCATGCCTGATGTGGAGGGATTTCCCTTGCCCAAGGGCTGGACGATCACGCGCGACTCTTCGTCGCCGTCTCTGTTGCGGGCATCGGTGGCCGGTGGGGTGGGCGACAGGCGCTGCCGATCCACGAGTTGTGCTATCTGGCGCAAGACATCATCTTGCAGCTCATGCGCTTCATCGAAGGCCGACAGAAACGAGGAGATGCCAGCCACAATGGCCACAAAGAGGATGGCCAAAGACAGGGTGAAGGACAGTTTGAGCTGAACCGACTCGTTCAAGCGCTTTTTGAGACCATCCATCCAACCCCCCTGACGTTTTTGATGACTCCGCTGCCCAGCTTGCGCCGCAACGCATGGATCAGAAACTCGACGGCATTGCTTTCGACTTCTTCTCCCCAGCCGTAAATCCGGTCCTCCAGCGCGCTTCGAGACAGAATGGCTCCCGGCCGAATCAGCAGGGCCTGCAGCAACGAGAACTCGCGGTTGGACAGTTGCACCGGAGAGCCGCCATGGATGGCGGCCTCTTTTGTGGCCGGATCGAGCGACACCACGCCGTTGCTGAGAACGGGAGTGGCGGCGCCCCCTTTGCGCCGCAGGACAGCGCGCATCCGGGCCAGCAGCTCCGCCATCTCGAAAGGCTTGAGCATGTAGTCATCGGCCCCGCCATCCAGACCACGCAGGCGGTCGTTCAGGCCATCGCGCGCCGTGATGATGAGCAAGGAAATCGGGTTGTCCTTGGCGCGGATGCTGGTCAGCACGTCGAGTCCATCCTTGCCGGGCAGGCCGAGGTCAAGGAGCACCAGGTCATAGTGCTGGCAATCCAGTGTTGTCAGAGCGGCCTGACCGTTCTTAACCCAGTCTGTCGCATAAGAGGCATCTTTCAATGCGCCCTGGATCGCTTCCCCAATCATGGGATCGTCTTCGACCAGCAGTACCCGCATTCTCTCCCCCTTGTTGTCGTATCTGTTATGGATGAATTGCGTCTGTCAAGGCAGCATTGAAGCAAGGACTCGATCCCTCAGCTTGATGTGGTGATATATGGCAGCTGAAGCATGAATTGTCGCTAACCACATGATGACATCGCCAAGAAACTTGTGCACCTTGCCCCAATCCGCAAGATCGGACAAATAAAAGTTTGCAATGGAAGGCAGCTCGTCAATCCGAAATCCGCCCAGCAACGTCAAGGGATGCGCCTCCGCCCCCAGAGCCAGAAGAGCAGAAAGCGGCAATGCAAAAAGTAAAGCCCACAACACAAAATGCATCAGACGCGACAGGAGACGCACCCAGGTCGCCCTCTGAAGCCCGGGAGCATTGGGACGCACTGCAACCCAGATCAGGCGCAGAAAGGTGAGCGTCAATACGACGATACCCAAGGACTCATGCCAAACGATGTCGCTCCGTGTGCCCGGATCGATACCGTCATGCAGCAATCGACCAAAGTCACCAGGGCCTAAAGCGAATGCCATGACAACCGTGACAGCCGTGATCCAATGAAAGGCTATGCTTAACGCGTCATAGCGATCAGGATTGTTTTCACTCAAGTTTTCACTCCATTCGAAAGTTCTGATCAGCTGTGTGAGACGGAGACGGCATTTTCAATGTGCCGCCTTGGCTGCCCGCTGCCTGAAGAACAGGATCGCCATCAGCATGAAGGCAAGCAGTGCGGCCGATGCCGAATAGCGGCTCAAGGCCAGACCACCAGCGCTCAGCGGCTTGTCCAGAAAGTCACCGACCACAGCTCCTAAGGGGCGGGTCAGGATGAACGCAGCCCAGAACAGCAGCGTGCGGGAGACACGGGTCCAGTAGCAGGCTGCCACGACCAGGGCGAGCAGCCCGCCGAACACGAAGGCCGCACCGGTGTAGCCCAGGCCCGCCGTATCGGCCGTCCAGTCGCCCAGCGCCGTCCCCAAGGTCTGGGAGAGCATGATCGTCACCCAGTAGAAGGCTTCCGCCTTGGGCGAACTCACGGTGCTCACCGAAACGGAACCCAGGGTCCGGTGCCAGACAAAGAGGGAGCCGAGCAGCAGGGTCAGCAGCAAACTCGAACCTCCAGCGTAACCGATCCCCAGCGAGCGGTCCGCAAAATCCGCAAACGTCGTGCCGACCGTGGTGGTGGCGATGATGGTGGTCCAGTACAGGAAGGGATGGAACCCTTTGGCCTTGATCTGCGCGATCACGGCGGCCAGGAAAATCGCTGCGAAGAGGCCGGTGCCGACCAGATAGCCCAGATTCATGGACATCGAGACGGCATCGCCGCCGGTTTCGCCGAGTGTGGTGGCGGCGACCTTGATGAGCCAGAACCCCAGGGTGACTTCGGGAACTTTGGCCAGCGCGTGTTCAGTGGATGTTTTCATGGGGCGCGCTCGCTGATCAGACCTTGCCCTGGAGCGTGTCGAAGGTTTTCAGCAGATCGGTCAAGGCTGCCTTGCAATCCGCCTGACTCGGCGCATCGGCGCGCAGTGCGGTCAACGCCTTGTCGATGGCCTTGTCGAGAACGTGCCAGTCGCCGGCAGACCGAGGTTTCAGTCCCGCCTCGGCCGAGTCCCAGGCCATCTCCAAATCTTTGATGCGGGCCCTGGCTGCGGGCAGATCACCCTTGTCCACGATAGCGGCCACGTCGGTGGCAACGCTGTGGAACGCCGACAAATCACCGAGCTTGGAGGTGGCTTTGGCCTGCGGTGATGGCGAGGCCGCCTGGGCCGATGTGTCAGGCGCTGCGCCCGTGCCTCCCTGGTCGGCAGACTTGGAGCAGCCGGTCGCCAGAACCAGGAGCAAGGCGGCCGATACGGCGACCATGGGACGGGTCAATGTGTGTTGCATGTGCATGGTGTCTCCTTGAGCAGTGGAAAGAGGGTTACTCGGCGGCTGGGGCTGATCGGTTTGCGTTCATGCCAAACTGCGCGACGGCCACCAGCATGACGATCACCGAGAGGAACAGGGCGCTGGTCCACATGGCTCCCATGCCGAGGCCGCCGTAGGTCTTGGCCTGCGTCAGCAGATCGCCAAGCGCGGCGCCGAACGGGCGGGTCAGGATGTAGGCGATCCAGAAGGTCAGCACGGCGTTACCGCCCATGCGCGAGGCGGCATAGGTGAGGCCGATCACCGCACCGAATGCGACCGCGCCCCAGGTGAAGCCCAGGCCCAAGGCCTCGGTCGCCAGATCGCCGGCCGCCGTGCCCAGCGCGAAAGTGCACAGGATGGCGGACCAGTAAAACAGCTCCCGGTTGCGCGTCACGATGTCGTGGATGGACAGGGTGCGTTCGACCCGGTACCAGACGAAGAAAATCGCGGCGAGCGCCACGGCAAACGCAGAGGTGCTGACATACAGGCTGACTCCCAAGCCATCGGTCAGCAGGTCAGTGATCTGGGTGCCGACCACGCTGACCAGCACGACTGTCAGCCAGTAAATCCACGGGGTATAGCGGCGAGTGCGCAACTGTATGAACAAGGCAGCCGCCAGCAAGGCCGCCATGACCAAGCGGGTGACGCCCTGGCCCCAACCCGCACTGACCGCCAGGAAGTCAGCCCCCGTCTCGCCCACCGTGGTGGACATGATCTTGATGATCCAGAACGACAGCGTGACTTCCGGGACTTTGTTGAGCCAGTCGCTTGATCGAGGCGTGGGCAATGTGTTCATGGTGTTTTCCTGCAGAAGTGAGGGGGATAGCCATCAGTCTGACCCGGCCGACTTAGCCCAGCCATAGGCTCACTCGCGCACCCATCCCAGCGCGATCAGCCTGCCGAACAGCCCGTGATGGATGCGCGTGGCAAGTCGGTAGCTCGGCCCCAGATACCAGGCCGCAGCGCGCCATGCCAGCCAGGCACCGAACGCGGCGACCGCGATGGCCCCGAGCATGTCGAGCGGAAAATGGACGCCCAGGTAAATGCGCGCCCAGGCGATGGGTGCGCCCAGCAGGGCCAACGTGACGCCAGCGCTTCGCCGGCCCCTTTGCAGCAGGAGGCTGAACGCAACCGCCCACCACAGCGTCAGGTGATCGCTGGGGAAGGACGAATCGGCAACATGGGGAATAAGTGTGTGGCCCAGGCCGGTCATGAAAGGCCGGGGATGTGACCAGGCCAAGCCGATGATTTGGTTGATGAGCAGCCCCAGCAGACCGGACGCCGTTGCGACGAGCATCGTTTTGCGGGTGTCCTCGTTGCCGCGCAACCAGCCGATGCCGATCAGGGCAGGAACGAGCCAGATAAGCCATTCCGCAAGGAAAATGGCCAGCGTCGCCACAGGAGCATCCGGGTGTTCAGGCGCGTTGAGCCAGAGAAAGAGCGCCTGGTTGAGGGGTTCCATGAGGTCTCCTGGCCGGATCCCTGCGTGACGAGTGATCCGGCCACACTGGCGGGCAGTCAGTCTTGCTTGTCGTGGTCGTCATCGTGATCCGCCTTGTCCTCGGCAGACGAGATGACCGTGCCCTTGTCGGCATCGACCAGCACATCGAAGACCTTGGCCCCGCTGACGACTTCCACGTCGTAGACCCAGCCTTGTTTCGAGCTCTCGTACTCGGCGCGCGACGCCTTGCCGTTGGCGTGCTGCTCGGCAACGGTGACGGCCTGAGCGAGGGGAATCTGGGCCTTGGTGATGGCCAGGGCGTCGTTTTCCATGCCGCCTTTGGCGGCATAGACCGCAGCGCCGGCCGCGGCCATCGTGATGGCCAGAAGGGAAAGTTTGGTGTAGCGGTGCATGATGCTTCTCCAGAAAGGTGCAGGGATTTGCACGGTGGAGAGCCTACGCAGGCAGACTTAGCTGCTACTGAGCCAAACGGGGCTGGTCTGCCTTCGAGGCGCTGCGCGCAGTTGTCTACGACTTCACCGACAGCCGCTCCGGAGAACATGCCAGGGCCTTCCTTGGCGACTGGCGCGGTAGCCTGGTCTGCGACGACTACGCGGGCTACAAGGCAAGCTTCGCGCTCGGCACGACCGAGGTGGGCTGCATGGCGCATGCGCGGCGCAAGTTCGTCGAGCTTCACCTGACCCACAAGAGCACCATCGCCGGCACGGCCATCGACTTCATCGGCCAGCTCTATGGCATCGAGCGCGAGGTCAAGGAGATGGCGCCAGCGCAGCGCCTGCAGGAGCGAAGAACGCGTTTACGCCCGATTGCCGATGCACTTCATGAATGGTTGCTGGCACAGCGGCCCCGGATCACGGACGGAACCGCCACGGCGCGTGCCCTCGACTACAGCTTGAAGCGTTGGACCGCCCTGACGAGATGCATCGAGGCTTTGGGAGGAAAGTTTTGGCAGGCGCTCAGACCAGCGTGTACGCTGTCTTCACCGTGGTGTAGAACTCCTGCGCGTAACGGCCCTGCTCGCGCGGTCCGTAGCTGCTGCCCTTTCGTCCGCCGAAGGGCACGTGGTAGTCCACGCCCGCCGTGGGCAGGTTGACCATCACCATGCCGGCCTGGGCGTGGCGCTTGAAGTGCGTGGCGTGCTTGAGGCTGGTGGTGGCGATGCCAGCTGACAGGCCGAACTCGGTGTCGTTGGCCACGGCCAGCGCTTCCTCGTAGTTTTTCACACGGATGACGCTGGCCACCGGGCCGAACACTTCCTCGCGGTTGATGCGCATGGCCGGCGTGGTGTCGGTGAGCAGCGCGGGGCTCATGAAATAGCCTTCGTGCCTGTTGCCGGTGTGGCAGGCGATGCGGACGCCACCCGCGGCCAGCGTCGCGCCTTCCGTTTTCGCGGTCTCCACGTGGCGCAGGTTCTGCGCCAGCTGCTGCTCCGAGACCACCGGGCCGATGTCCGTGCCCGTGGCCAAGGCATCGCCAATTTTCAGGGTGGCCAGGCGTGCCTGCAGCGCTTCGATGTAGCGCGGGTAGATGCCCTCGGTCACGATCAACCGGCTCGAGGCCGTACAACGCTGGCCGGTGGAGAAAAAGGCCGACTGCACGCTGAGCTCCACCGCCTGCTTCAGGTCGGCGTCGTCCAGGATGACTTGCGGATTCTTGCCGCCCATCTCCAGTTGCACCTTCTTGTGCGTCGGCACGCAGGCTTCGGCGATGCGCAGGCCCACACCGACCGAGCCGGTGAAGCTCACGGCCTGCACGCCCGCGTGTTGGACGATGGCCTCGCCGATGATGCTGCCGTGGCCCATCACCAGGTTGAACACGCCGGGGGGTATGCCGCTGCGGCTGATGATGTCGGCCAGAGCCCAGGCGCTGCCTGGCACCAGATCGGCCGGCTTGAGGACCACGCAGTTGCCAAAGGCCAGAGCCGGCGCGATTTTCCAGGCGGGAATCGCGATGGGGAAATTCCAGGGCGTGATCAGGCCCACCACGCCGATGGCTTCACGCGTGATGTCCACAGTGATACCGGGGCGCACCGAGGGCAGGTTCTCGCCCGCCAGGCGCAGGCATTCACCGGCGAAGAACTTGAAGATATGGCCCGCGCGTGTGGCCTCGCCTATGCCTTCGGGCCGGGTCTTGCCTTCTTCGCGCGACAGCAGGGTGCCGAGCTCTTCGCGCCGCGCGAGGATCTCACTGCCGATGCGGTCCAGCGCGTCGAAACGCGCTTGGATGCCGCTGGTGGACCAGGCAGGGAAGGCCGCCTGCGCGGCGTCCATGGCCGCGTCAACCGCCGCGCAATCACCTAGCGCGTAATGACCCACCACGTCAGAGAGGTTCGAGGGGTTGAGGTTGGGCGCGGCCGTGCTACCGGTGAGCCATTCGCCGGCGATGTAGTTGGCGTGGACCATCTCAGCGAGCCCAGCGCAGCACCAGCGGGTCCAGCCGCTTCGCAGCGTCCAGCAGGCCGGCGCGCACTTCCGGGTGCATGGGCGGGAAGGGGTGACGGCCCGCTTCGTAGGCGATCACATCACCTGCTTTCATCAAGGCCTTGGCGGTGAGGATGCCGCCCTGGCGGTTCTCGGCATTGATCAGCGGCAGCCACTTGGCATAAGCCGTCACCGCGGCTTCGCGGTCGCCGGCCAGATAGGGATCGATGATGGTGCGGATGCCATCCGGGTAGGCGCCGCCCGTCATGGCGCCGGTGGCGCCAGCGTCCAGGTCGGCCAGCAGGGTGATGGCCTCTTCGCCGTCCCAGGGGCCTTCGATCGCATCACCGCCCAGGCGGATCAGCTCGCGCAGCTTGCTCGCGGCGCCCGCGGTCTCGATCTTGAAGTAGGCCAGCTGTTCAATTGCTTTAGCCATGCGGGCCAGAAAAACCGGCGACAGCACCGTGCCGCTGGCCGGCGCGTCCTGCACCATGATGGGAATGTCGATGGCGTCCGAGACCCGGGCATAGAACTCGTGGATCTGCGGCTCGGGCACGCGGAAGGTGGCGCCGTGATAGGGCGGCATCACCATCACCATGGCCGCGCCCAGGTCCTGCGCGCGGCGGCTGCGCGCGGCGCACACGGCCGTGCCGTAGTGGGTGGTGGTCACGATCACCGGCACCCGGCCGGCTACGTGCGCCAGCACCGTGCGCGTGATGACCTCACGCTCCTCGTCTGAGAGCGAAAACTGCTCGGAGAAGTTGGCCAGGATGCACAGGCCGTTAGAGCCGGCGGCGATCATGAAGTCGACACATCGCTTCTGGCTGTCCAGGTCCAGCGTGCCGTCTTCGTGGAAGGTGGTGGGCACCACCGGAAACACGCCCTGGTAACGACGCTGCATGGCGCTCATTCGGTGATGTGGAACTGGTCGAGGTAGTCGGGCTTGAGCGTCAGGCCCAGGCCGGGCGCGTCGTCGCGCAGGTCCAGGAAACCGTTTTCGGCGATGGGCTCACCGTCGAAGATGTACCAGAACAGCTCGTTGCCTACTTCCACGTCAAAGATGGGGAAATACTCGGCCATGGGCGAGGCCAGGGTGCTCATGGTCAGGTGGTAGTTGTGCATCTGGCCCGCGTGCGGGATCACCGGCACGCTGTAGGCCTCGCACAGGGCGTTGATCTTGTGCGCGACCGTGATGCCGCCCACGCGGTTGGTGTCGTACTGCACCACGCTCACCGCCTTCTTGTCGAGCAGCTGCTTGAAGCCGTAGAGGCTGAACTCGTGTTCACCGCCCGAGATCGGGATGCTGGTGAGCTGGTTGAGTTCGGCATAACCGTCGATGTCGTCGGCGATCACGGGCTCTTCCAGCCAGCGCGGTTCGAACTTCTCCAGTTTGGGCAGGATGCGCTTGGCGTACTCCAGGTTCCAGCCCATATAGCACTCGAGCATCAGATCGTTTTCATAACCGATCACTTCGCGCACCGCTTCCACCGACTTGAGGTTTTCCGTCACACCCTGCTGGCCATGCGCCGGGCCGTAACCGAAGCGCATCTTGAAACCCTTGAAACCCTGGTCCTTGAACTGCTGGGCCTCTTCCTGCATGGCCTGGAGGTCGGTGCGGTAGAGCTTGCTGTAATAGCAAGGAATCTTTTCCTTGGTACGCCCGCCCAGCAGCTTGAACACCGGTTTGTGGACCGATTTGCCCAGGATGTCCCAGATGGCCAGGTCCACCGCCGAGATGGCGGCCATGGTCACGCCCTTGCGGCCCCAGGCGTGGGTGGCGCGGTACATGCGCTGCCACAGGTACTCGTAGTCCCAGGGGTCCTGGCCGATGACCAAGGGGGTCAGGTACTCGTCAATGATGGCCTTGGCGATCATGGGCGCCAGGGCCACATTGCCCAGGCCAACGATGCCGTCGTCGGTCTCCACTTCCACCACCGTCCAGGAATGGAAACGGAAGGTGCTCATGGTCTCCACGTCGCTGGGCCGCCCCGAGGCGTGGATGGCCCCCTCGGGGGGCAGCGAAGCGTGGGGGCTTGTTTTCTTGGAGTACAGCAGGTCCATGGCGTTGGAACAGAAATTGCCCTGGGGCGGCACGGTCTTGCCCTTCCATTCGAATACACGGGCGCGGACGGATTTGATTTTCATGAACGGACTACTTTCAGGCAGACAGGCCGGCCGCACCCATGCGGCAGGCGATGAGAAACGCTTGTTCGGTGGCGCTGACGTTGGCGCGGCCCTGGCCGGCGATGTCGTAGGCCGTGCCGTGCGCTGGCGTGGTGATGGGGATGGGCAGGCCGCCCTGCACCGTCACGCCCTTGGAGAAGCCCATGAGCTTGATCGCGATCTGGCCCTGGTCGTGGTACATGGTGACGATGGCGTCCAGCTCGCCGTCGCGTGCTTTCAGGAAGATGGTGTCGGCCGGGTAGGGGCCGTTCACGTCCAGGCCTTCGGTCTTGAGCGCGCGCACCGCTGGCTCGATGATCTCGATCTCTTCACGCCCGCAGGTGCCGCCGTCCCCGCCGTGCGGGTTGAAGGCCGCCACCGCCACGCGGGGCCGGGCTGCGCCCGCGGCCTGCAGAGAGCGGTAGATCAGGCGCGTGGCTTGCTGGATGCGTTCTACGCTCAGGTAACTCGCGGCGTCCTTGAGCGGGATGTGCGAGGACACGCGTGCGGTCCACAGGCCGCCCAGGGTGTTGAATTCGCAGAAGTAGCTCTTCACGCCCAGGTACTCGGCGAAGTGGTGCAGCTCGTCCTCGTGCTGGAAACCGCCCATCTTCATGGCCTGCTTGTTCAGCGGCGCAAAGCAGATGGCGTCCACCGCGCCGGCGCGCGCCGCGTCCATGCAGCGGTTCAGCACCTGCAGCACCGAACGGCCCCCGGCCGCGCCCACCTGGCCCACGGTGACCTCGCTGCGTTGCACCGTGTCCATGGCCACAAAGGCGGCCTGGGCCGTGTCGGCGCGGCCGCGTGCCTGTTCCAGTGAATCCAGCGGCGTGGTGGCCACTTGCACACCGGCCATCTGCTGGCCCCAGGCCCATAGCCAGGGGTCGCCGATCAGCACCACGTTGGCGCGGGTCGTGGTGCCGGGCTGGGCCAGCAGGCGGGCGATCAGTTCGGCGCCGATGCCGGACGGGTCGCCCAGGGTCAGCGCGACGACGGGAAGGGGCTTGCTCATGTCAGGTTCAGTCCAGCTTGATGTTCTTCTTGCGGATCAGGTCGCCGTAACGCTGGTTCTCGGCGTCGTGAAAGGCCTTGAACTGCGCGGGCGTCATGGGGGTCAGGTCGGCGCCGATGGCGGACAGCCGGGTTTGCGTCTCGGGCATGGCGATGACCTTGTTCACTTCGGCGTTCACGCGCTCGATCACGGCTTTCGGCGTGGAGGCCGGCATGTAGATGCCGTACCAGGCGCTCATCTCCACGCCCTTGACGCCGGCCTCGGCCATGGTGGGTACGTCGGGCAGCTGCGGGTTGCGCTTGGCGGCGGCCACGGCCAGGGGCTTGATCTTGCCGTTCCTGATATGGCCGATCACCGAGGGCATGGTGTCGAAACTGATCTGCACCTGGCCCGCGATCAGGTCGATCAGCGCGGGGCTGCTGCCGCGATAGGGGATGTGGGTGATGAAGGTGCCGGTCGCGTCCTTGAACAGTTCGGCCGCGATGTGCTGCGTGCTGCCCGCGCCGCTGGTGGCGTAGTTGAGCTGGCCGGGTTGGCTCTTGGCCAGCTTGATGAGTTCGGCCACATTGGCCACCGGCAGCGCGGTGTTGGCCACCAGCACATTGGGCACCGAGCCGACAAAGGCCACAGGCACCAGGTCCTTGTTGTTGTCATAACCCAGCTTGATCAGGTGCGGTGCGATCGCGTGCGCGGTGGACACGCCCATGACCAGGGTGTGGCCGTCGGTGGACTTGGCAGTGACGTCAGCGGCCAAGGTGTTGGAAGCTCCGGGGCGGTTTTCTACCACCACGGGCTGCTTGAGCAGCGGGCCCAGGCGGTCGGCCACGGCGCGGGCCATGGCGTCGGTGCCGCCACCGGGCGCGGAGCCAACCATGATGCGGATCGAACGGCTCGGCCATTCCTGGGCCTGCACGGCGCCGCAGGCGGCCAGGATCGCCAGGGCGATCGTTGTGGTCAGAGTCTTCATGGTTTTGTCTCCTGATGGGTTTTGAGGAAGTCTCACAAACCGATGGTAGGGAGGCAATTGCTTGCCGTAAACTGAAAGCTATTGATAGATCGATAACCTGAGGTAATCAGCATGGGCTCCATCGACCGCCAGGACAGCACCCCGCAACTGCTCAATCGCCTGCGCATGCGGCAGATTGCGCTGATGCTCGCCATCGACAGCGAGCGCACCCTGCGGGGCGCGGCCGGCCAGCTCGGGCTGACCCAGCCGGCTGCCACCAAGATGCTCAAGGAGCTGGAAGACGCCCTGGGTCAGCCCCTGTTCGAGCGGGTGGGCCGTGGCCTGCGTCTCAACGCGGCGGGCGAGCGGGTGACCGGTTATTTCCGCAGCATCCGCGGCAGCATGGAGGCGCTGAACCGCGAGCTGGTGGAAGTGCGCCAGGGCCGGGCCGGCAAGTTCGCGGTGGGCAGCATCATGGCGGCTTCGCCGGGGCGCCTCACCGAGGCGCTGCTCGGGCTCAAGGAGTTGTTCCCTTTGCTGACCATCGAGATCGCGGTCGACACCAGCGACCGCCTGATGCAGCAGCTGAGCGAAGGCGTGCTCGAAGTGGTGGTGGGCCGGCGCGTGGGCAACCCCGGCATCGAATGCCGTTTCACCACCATCGACGACGAACGCCTGGCCGTCGTGGTCGGCAACGAGCACCCCCTGGCGGGCAGGCGCCGCGTGACGTTTGAGGTCCTGCTGGACTATCCCTGGGTGCTGCAGCCGGCCGGCAGTCCTCTGCGCGATCTCATCGAGCGCGAATTCCGCGACCACCAGGCCCCGCTGCCCAAGGGCCTGATCGAGACCGGCTCCATCCTCACCACCATCAACCTGATCCGGCGCTCGCAGCTGGTGTCCGTTATCCCCGAGGCCGTGGCGCAACGCGACGCCGAGCACGGCATCCTGCGCATCCTGCCCTACCGCCTGGGCCAGAGCCTGACCGCCTACGGCAGCCTGGTCAGCAAGGACCGCCCACTGAGCACGCCGGCCGAACACTTTCTCAGGCTGCTGCACCAGAAACGCTAGCTGGCGCCCGCCCCCCGCCCCCGTAAACCCGCCAACCGCAAGGCCGGCGGGGTTTTTCATGGCTCCTTCTTGTACCCCATGGGGTATATATGTATACTGCACCCAGTATATGGAGAAACCCATGAAAACACTGCACACCCTCGCTTTTGTCCTTTCCCTGGCCGTGCTGGCCGGCGCTCCGGTCCTGACCCGGGCCGGCGTGGCCGTGCCCACCGTGCAGGTCGGCGCGCGGGCCGTGTCCACCGGTTACGAGATCGACGGTGTGATCGAGCCGGTCCGCCAGAGCGTGATCTCGGCCCAGGCTTCGGGCCGCATCGTCCGCCTGGCCGTGAAGATGGGCGAGCGCGTCAAGGCCGGCCAGCTGCTGGCCACCATCGACGACCGCGAGAGCGCCGTGGGCCTGCAGCGCAGCGCGGCCCAGGTGGCGCAAAGCGAGGCCGAACTGCGCAACGCCCAGGCCAACTACGAGCGCACCCGCAGCCTGCAGAGCCAGGGCTTCGTGAGCCGCGCCGCGCTGGACGCGGCAGAAACCCAGTACCAGGCGGCCCAGGCCGGTCGTGAGCAGGCCTCGGCCAGCGCGCGCGCCTCGGCCCTGTCGCAGGGCTACACGCGCGTGACCGCGCCTTACGACGGCTGGGTGCTGCAGACGCATGCCGAGGCCGGCGACCTGGCCGTGCCGGGCAAACCCATCGTGACCGTCTACGCGCCGCTGCCTCTGCGCGCCGTGGTGCAGGTGCCGGCTTCGCTGGCCGACAGCACGCGCGCGGCCAGGGAGGTTCTGGTGCAGCTGGCGGACGCCAAGGGCGACAGCCAGTGGGTGGCGCCGGTCAAGCGCAGCACCATGCCGGCGGCCGACCCCGTGTCGCAGACCGTGGTCTGGCGTCTGGACCTGTCGGCCCTGGCGGCGCAGAAGCTGCTGCCGGGTCAGCAGGTGCGCGTGCGCTTTGTCGGGGGCCAGGCCAGCCGCACCGTGGTGCCGGCAGGCGCCGTGCTGCGCCGTGGTGAGCTGACCGCCGTCTACGTGGCCTCCGACACCGGTTTCGTACTGCGGGCCGTGCGCCTGGGCGCTGACCATGGCAGCGAGGGCGTGGAAATCGTGGCCGGTCTCAGCGCGGGCGAGCAGGTGGCTCTCGATCCGGTCAAGGCCGGCCTGTCCGGCGCCAAGGCCGCTGTCACGGTCAGCAGCCGTTGAGGACTGCCATGAACGATCACAAAGCGGAAGGCCTGGGCATCTCGGGCCGTATCGCGGCCGCCTTCCAGGCCAATGCCATCACACCCCTGCTCGCCCTGGTGGCGCTGCTGCTGGGCCTGTTCGCCGTCCTGGTGACGCCGCGCGAGGAAGAGCCGCAGATCAACGTGACCATGGCCAATGTGCTGATCCCCTTCCCCGGGGCCAGCAGCGGCGATGTGCAGAACATGGTGGCGCAGCCGGCCGAGCAGGTGCTGAGCCAGATCGCCGGCATCGAGCACACCTATTCCGTGGCCCGCCCCGGCCTGGCCGTGCTGACGGTGCAGTTCAAGGTCGGTGTGCCGCGCACCGAGGCCCTGGTGCGCCTGTACGACGTGCTCAATGCCAACCAGGACTGGCTGCCGCGCGACCTGGGCACGCTGGCCCCCATCGTGAAACCCAAGGGCATCGACGACGTGCCCGTGCTGGCGGTGACCTTGTGGAGCAAGGACGCACAGCCCGCGCAGGAGCTCGAGCGCGTGGCCCATGCGGTGGAAACCGAACTCAAGCGCGTGGGCGGCACACGCGAGGTGCAGACCCTGGGCGGCCCGGGCCGCGCCGTGCACGTCTGGCTGGACCCGACCCGCCTGCGCGCGCGCGGCATCGACGTGCTCACGCTCAAGCAGACCCTGGCCGCGGCCAACTTCGGCATGCCGGCGGGCAGCGTGCTGGACACGCAGGGCCAGAAGAAGGGCGGCGCGCCGCAGATGCTCAGCGTGGAAACCGGCGAGTTCCTGCGCTCGGCGCAGGACGTGGGCGACATCGTGGTCGGCGTCAGCAAGGGCGCCCCGGTCTACCTGCGCGAAGTCGCGCGCGTCGAGGCCGGCGCGCAGCAGCCCCAGCGTTATGTCTGGTTCACGCCGGGCGCCGCCATGGCCCAGGCCGAAGGCGCCGGCGCCGCGCCCGTTGGCCAGGTCTACCCGGCCGTCACGCTGACCGTTACCAAGAAACCCGGCGAGAACGCCGTGGACGTGGCACGTGCCGCCAATGCGCGCGTGCAGGCCCTGCGCAACAGCGTGATCCCGAGCAACATCGAAGCCACCGTCACCCGCAACTACGGCGAGACCGCGGCCGAGAAAGCCAACAAGCTGATCCAGAAACTGGCTTTCGCCACCGGCTCGGTGATCCTGCTGGTGGGTTTTGCCCTGGGCCGGCGCGAGGCCGTGATCGTCGGCGCGGCCGTGATCCTGACGCTGATGGCCACGCTCTTCGCCTCCTGGGCCTGGGGCTTCACGCTCAACCGCGTCTCGCTGTTCGCGCTGATCTTCTCCATCGGCATCCTGGTGGACGACGCCATCGTGGTGGTGGAGAACATCCACCGCCACCAGCAGCTCACGCCGGGCGCACCGCTCTCCGAGATCATCCCGCGCGCCGTGGACGAGGTGGGCGGCCCCACCATCCTGGCCACGCTGACCGTGATCGCCGCGCTGCTGCCCATGGCCTTCGTCAGCGGCCTGATGGGCCCCTACATGAGCCCCATCCCGATCAACTCCAGCCTGGGCATGGCCATCTCCCTGGCCATCGCCTTCACGGTCACACCCTGGCTGGCGCTGAAACTCATGAAGCCGAACCGCGGGCAGGCCCTCACCCCGGCCCTCTCCCAGAGGGAGAGGGAGCAGGACGTGGCGGGTGTGCACCCTCGCCCCCATGGGGAGAGGGCTGGGGTGAGGGGCGAGCATGGCGGCGGCATCGGCGCCAAACTGCAGACCCTGTTCACCCGCGTGCTCACACCCTTCCTGAGCAGCTCGCGCCAGCGTCTGCTGCTACTGGCCGGCATCGGCGCCGCACTGCTGCTCTCGGTGGCGCTGACCCTGGTGCCGTCTTCCTTCGTCGGCGTGGTGTTCAAGATGCTGCCCTTCGACAACAAGAGCGAATTCCAGGTGCTGGTCGACATGCCGGCCGGCGCGCCGCTGGAAGACACGGCCGCCACCCTGCACGAGCTGGGCGCCTTCCTCGTGCAGCAGCCCGAGGTGCAGGACCTGCAGGCCTATGCCGGCACGGCCTCGCCCATCACCTTCAACGGCCTGGTGCGCCAGTACTACCTGCGCGCCGAGGCCGAGCAGGGCGACCTGCAGGTCAACCTGGTGGACAAACACCATCGCAGCGAAAAGAGCCACGCCATCGCGCAGCGCCTGCGTCCCGCGCTGGAAAAGATCGGCGTACGGCACGGCGCGCGCGTCAAGGTGGTCGAAGTGCCGCCCGGTCCGCCCGTCATGAGTCCGCTGGTGGCCGAGATCTACGGCCCCGACGAGGCCGGTCGCCAGCAGCTAGCTGGCCGTGTCGCGCAGGCCTTCGGCCAGACCGCCGACATCGTGGGCGTGGACACGTCGCTCAAGGAAGACGCGCCGCGCGCCTGGCTGCGCGTGCGCCGCCAGCGCGCCGAGTCCCTGGGCATCCCCGTGGCCGCCGTGGCGCAGACTGTCTCGGCCGCGCTCTCGGGCACCGACGCCGCCTGGCTGCACGACGCGCAGTCCAAGTACCCGGTGCCCGTGCGCCTGCAGCTGCCGCGCGAGCAGCAGCTGGGGCTGGACGCCCTGCTGGCCCTGCCTATGCGCGCGGCCAACGGTCAATTGGTGCCCTTGTCCGAGCTGGTGCGCGTGGAGCGTGGCGTGATCGACAAGCCGCTTTACACCAAGGACCTGGCCAAGGTGAGTTATGTCTTCGGTGACATGGCAGGCAAGCTCGACTCGCCTCTGTACGGCCTGTTCGCCATCCGCCCCAAGCTGAATGCCGCCGCGCTGCAGGGCACGGGCGAGCTGGGCGAGTACTGGATCAAGCAGCCCACCGATACCTTCCGCCAGTACGCGCTCAAGTGGGACGGCGAGTGGCAGATCACCTACGAAACCTTCCGCGACATGGGCACCGCCTACGGCGTGGGGCTGATCCTGATCTACCTGCTGGTGGTGGCGCAGTTCCGCTCGTACACCACGCCCCTGGTCATCATGGCGCCCATTCCGCTGACCATCATCGGTGTCATGCCGGGCCATGCCCTGCTGGGTGCGCAGTTCACCGCCACCTCCATGATCGGCATGATCGCGCTGGCCGGCATCATCGTGCGCAACTCCATCCTTCTGGTGGACTTCATCGAGCTGCAGGTGGCGCAGGGCATGCGGTTCCGCGAAGCCGTGGTGCAGTCGGCCGCCGTGCGCGCCCAGCCCATCGCGCTCACCGGCCTGGCCGCCATGATCGGCGCCTTTTTCATCCTGGATGACCCCATCTTCAACGGCCTGGCCATCTCGCTGATCTTCGGCATCCTGGTCTCCACCCTGCTCACGCTGGTGGTGATTCCGGTGCTCTATTACGCCCTGTACCGCCGCCAGCATGAGAACGCCGACGGCACGCCCCTGCTTTCCGTTTCCGCAACCTGAACCTTAGGAGTTAAAAATGACTGTTGAACGCTACATCCGCATCATGGCCGGTTTCTTCGTCATGCTGTCGCTGGCCCTGGGCATCGAAGCCAGCCCCATCTTCGTGAGCCCCTGGTTTCTGGCCTTCACCGCCTTCGTCGGTTTCAACCTGTTCCAGTCGGGCATCACCGGCTTCTGCCCGCCCGGTTTCCTGCTCAGGAAACTGGGCGTGCCCGAAGGCGGCTCCTGCGGCACCAAGTAAGCCATCACGAGGAGCCCGGCATGAGCGAATCCCCACCCCGTGTCGTGCTGCGCCAGCAGCAGGACTTCCAGTTCGCCATCGACTTCGGCGCCGATCTGCCCAAGCTGATCGGTGACGAGAACCCGCCGCTGGGCCGGGGCCGGGGGCCCACGCCCGTGCAGCTGCTGGCGGCTGCCGTGGGCAACTGCCTGTCGGACTCGCTGCTGTTTGCTTGCGCCAAGTTCAAGCAGACGCCCGAGCCCATCAGCTGCGAAGTCACGGCGGAGATCGGCCGCAATGCCGACAACCGCCTGCGCGTGCTGGGGCTGGACGTGGCGCTCACGCTGGGCGTGCCTGCCGCCAGCCTGCAGCATCTGGACCGCGTGCTCGAACAGTTCGAGGCTTTCTGCACCGTGGGCGCCAGCGTGGCGCAGGGCATCCCCCTGCATGTCAGCGTGCGCGACGCCAACGGGCAGCAGCTCAAACAAGGGAGAGAGGCATGGCCAAGAGCGCATCCTTGAAGAAAGCACCGGCGCCCGCCAGCACCGCCGTCAGCTGCGACCCGACCGTGCTGACCGACAGCGACGCACGCACCGAGGTGCTCAATCGCCTGCGCCGCGCCGAAGGCCAGCTGCGCGGCATCCAGCGCATGATCGAGGACGGCGAGAGCTGCCTCAAGATCGGCCAGCAATTCTCGGCCGTGCGCAAGGCGCTGGACAGCACCTACCTGCGCATGACGGTCTGCTTCATGGCGCAGGAACTCGAAGCGCGCCTCACGCCCGGCGAGGAGCAGAAGGCCGACCTCTCGGCCATGATGAAGGACATGGAGACCATGCTGGCCCGGCTGGGTTGAGGAGGCTCCTTGGCCTCAGGCGACATCCACGATGGCCGCCGTGGCCTTGCGCACCAGCGGCAGCACAAAAAGCAGCGTGGGAAAAGCCACGAGCCAGGAGAGCGCCCAGGAGCCCAGCCAGAGGCGGGGCAGCTCGGGCGTGAGGCCCACGCTGCGCAGCGTGCTGATCAGGGAGACGATGAAGGTCATCAGCACCGAGAGCAGCAGCGGCATGACCCAGACGGCGGCGCGCGCCGGCAGTTTCGGAAGGCCCAGGAAATTCTTCCTGGGAAGGTCAGGGGGGTTCATAGGGGTTCCACGGGCCAGCGCTGACGGCTCAGCGGGCCCATTGCTCAAAGGTCTGGTCCAGTGCCTGCAGCCAGCGGCGCTGGTCCGCCTCGGGGGCGAAGCTGGCCGTGAGGCTGTTGGCCGCCAGTGTGTAGGCGTGTTGCGCGTTCAGCGGCAGGGCTGCGAAGGTCTGCAGGTAGTTGTCGTTCACATAACCACCGAAATAGGCCGGGTCGTCGGAGTTGATCGTCACGCAGACACCGGCATCGAGCATGCGGCCCAGGTTGTGCTGCGCCAGGTCCTTGAACACGCAGAGCTTGAGGTTGGACAGGGGGCAGACGGTCAACGGCATGCGGCTGTCGACCAGGCGCTGCATCAGGGCCGCGTCGTGGATGGATTGCACGCCGTGGTCGATGCGCTCGACACGTAGCACGTCCAGCGCCGACCACACGTAGGCCGGCGGCCCTTCTTCACCCGCATGAGCCACCAGGTGCAGGCCCAGCGCGCGGCAACGCGCGAACACGCGGGCGAATTTCTCGGGGGGGTGGCCCACCTCGCTGGAGTCCAGGCCGACGCCGATGAAATGCTGGCGCCAGGGCAGGGCGGCCTCCAGCGTGGCGAAAGCATCCTCCTCGGACAGATGGCGCAGGAAGCAGAGGATGAGGTCGGCGCTGATGCCGAGCTTCTTGTGCGCATCGGCGCAGGCCCGGCGCAGCCCTTCGATCACGGTGGCCATGGGCACACCGCGGGCGGTGTGGGTCTGGGGGTCGAAGAAGAGTTCGGCCCGCACCACGTGGTCGGCCCGCGCCCGCTCGAAATAGGCCCAGGCCATGTCGTAGAAGTCCTGTTCGTGCAGCAGCACGCTGGCCCCGGCGTAATACAGGTCCAGAAAACTTTGCAGATCGGTGAAGGCGTAGGCCGCACGCAGTGCGGCCACATTGGCATAGGGTAGCTGGACGCCGTTGCGCCGGGCCAGGGCAAAGATCAGCTCGGGCTCCAGCGAGCCTTCGATGTGGATGTGCAGCTCCGCCTTGGGCATGGCCCGCAGCAGTTCAGGCAGCCGCTGGGTATCAATGTCGGGGATGGACGGCATGGAAAGCTCCTGATGAAACAACAAGGGGCTGCCGAAGCAGCCCCTTTCATCCGGTCTCGGCTTTATTTGCCCCCGGGGATCTTGCCTTCCACGCCCTTGACGTAGAAGTTGATGCCGCCGAGGAACTTGTCGTCGGCGACTTCGTCCTTCTTCAGCACGGGTTTGCCGTCCTGGCCGACGATGGGGCCCTTCCAGATCGAGAAGCTGCCGTCCTTCAGGCCGGCCTTGATCTCGTCGATTTTCTTCTTGCTTTCATCCGGCACGTCGGCGGCGATGGACACCATGTCGATGGCGCCTTCCTTCACGCCCCACCAGCTCTGGCCCGTGGCCCACTTGCCCTCGAGTGCGTCGCGCGTGGCCTTGATGTAGTACGGAGCCCAGTTGATGACGGCCGAACCGAGGTGGGCCTTGGGGCCGTAGGCGGTCATGTCGCTGTCCCAGCCGAAGGCGCGCTTGCCCATCTTCTCGGCGGTCTGCAGCACGGCCGAGGAGTCGGTGTTCTGCATCAGCACGTCGGCGCCGCCGTTGATCAGGGCGGTGGCGGCTTCGGTTTCCTTCGGCGGGTTGAACCAGTCACCCACCCAGACCACGCGGGTCTTGACCTTGGGGTTCACGGACTGCGCGCCCAGCGTGAAGCTGTTGATGTTGCGGATCACCTCGGGGATCGGGATCGAGCCGACCACACCCAGGGTGTTGGTCTTGGTCATCTTGCCCGCGATCACGCCGGCCATGTAGGCGCCTTCGTAGGTGCGGCTGTCGTAGGTGCGCATGTTCTCGGCCGTCTTGTAGCCGGTGGCGTGCTCGAACTTCACGCCCTTGGTGTCCGCGGCGACCTTGAGCATGGGCTCCATGTAACCGAAGGTGGTGCCGAAGATCAGGGTGTTGCCCTGGCCGGCCATGTCGCGGATCACGCGCTCGGCGTCGGCGCTTTCCGGCACCTTCTCGACGAAGCTGGTAGCGACCTTGTCGCCGAATTCCTTCTCGATGGCCTTGCGCCCGTTGTCGTGGGCAAAGGTCCAGCCGCCGTCACCGACGGGGCCCACGTAGGCAAAGGCGATCTTCAGCGGCGCGGGCTTGGTTGCGGCAGGGGCTGCGGCCGGCGCGGCAGCGGGCTCTTCCTTCTTGCCGCAGCCCACGAGGGCGGCCGCGGCCAGGGTGATCAGGGCAGCTGCCTGGAACAGGCGGCGTTGGGTCAGGTCGGTCATGAAGGTCCTCACTGGTTGGAAAAAGACGTAGGGATTATGAACTCGGAGTGAATGATTTGCCCAGAGATGCCGGCATGTTCACGCGTATCCAGGCCGGGTTGCGCGAGATCAGGGCCAGCACCACGATGGTGGCCAGGTAGGGCAGCATGTCCAGGAACTGGCTGGGTATGTCCACGCCCACGCCCTGCAGATGGAACTGCAGCATGGTCACGCCGCCGAACAGGTAAGCACCGAGCAAGACGCGTGCCGGGCGCCAGGTGGCAAAGGTGGTCAGCGCCAGGGCGATCCAGCCCTTGCCGGCCACCATGCCCTCCACCCACAGCGGGGTGTAGACCACGGAGAGGTAGGCGCCCGAGAGGCCGCACAGCGCGCCGCCGGCCACCACGGCCGCCAGCCGGATGCGCCGCACCGGGTAACCCAGGGCATGGGCCGATTCGGGCGACTCGCCCACGGCGCGCAGGATCAGGCCGCTGCGGCTGCGGTCGAACCAGAAGACCAGGGCCACGACCAGGGCCATGGTCACATAAACCAGCGGGTGCTGGCGGAGCAGGGCCGGGCCGATCCAGGGGATGTCGCCCAGCACCGGCACGACCCACTGCGCGCGCTCGGGCAGCTTGGCCTGCACGTAGGCGATGCCCGCAAAAGCGGAAAAGCCCGCACCAAACAGGCTCAGCGCCAGGCCGGTGGCATAGGGGTTGGTGCCCAGCCAGATCACCAGCCAGCCGAAGAGCGCGGCCAGCAGCGCCCCGGCGCCCATGCCGGCGGCGAAACCCAGCCAGTCATTGCCCGTGTGCACCACGGTGGCGAAACCGGCGATGGCCGCGCACAGCATCATGCCCTCAGCCCCCAGGTTGACGATGCCGGACTTCTCGTTGATCAGCAGGCCCAGGGCCGCCAGGGCCAGCACCGTGCCGGCATTGAGCGTGGCCGCGAGCAGCAGGGCGTAGGATTCCATCAGCTTTTCCTCCCCAGCTTGAGGCGGTAGTTGATCAGCGTGTCGCAGGTCAGCAGCGTGAACAGCAGCAGACCTTGGAACACGCCGGTGATGGACTTGGGCAGGCCCAGGCGCGACTGCGCGAGTTCACCGCCAATGTAGAACATGCTCATGAGGATGGCCGAGAAGACCATGCCCACCGGGTGCAGCCGCCCCACAAAGGCCACGATGATGGCCGCGAAACCGTAACCCGCCGGCACATAGGGCGTGAGCTGACCGATGGGGCCCGCCACCTCCAGCGCCCCGGCCAGGCCGGCCGCGCCGCCCGAGACCAGCAGGGCTGTCCACAGGGCCCGGCGCGAGGAGAAGCCCGCATAACGTGCCGCTGCCGGCGCCAGCCCGCCGACCTGCAGCGCGAAACCGGCACGCAGGCGGAACAGGAAAACCCAGAGCGCGCCCGCACCCAGCAGGGCCAGGACCAGGCCGATGTTCATGCGCGAGCCGCTCATGAGCCGCGGGATCTGCGTCACCGCCTCGAAGGTCTTGGTCTGCGGAAAGTTGTAGCCCCCCGGGTCCTTCCAGGGGCCGTGCACCATGAAGTTCAGCAGCTGGATGGCCACGTAGACCAGCATCAGGCTCACCAGGATCTCGTTGGCGTTGAAGCGGTCGCGCAGCAGCGCCGTGAAACCGGCCCAGACCATGCCGCCCAGCACGCCGGCCAGCAGCAGCACCGGAATGATCCAGGGCCCCGTGCCCTTGCCGGCCAGCAGGGCGATGCCGCCGGCGCAGACCGCGCCGATGACAAACTGCCCCTCGGCGCCGATGTTCCAGACATTGGAGCGGAAGCACACCGCCAGGCCCAGCGCGATGATGAGCAGCGGCGTGGCCTTGACCATGAGCTCGCCCAGGGCGTAACCCGATTTCACCGGTTCCCAGAAAAACATCTGCAGGCCGCGCAGCGGGTCCTTGCCCAGGGCCACGAAGAGGATCACGCCCAGCAGCACGGTCAGCGCCAGCGCCAGCAGGGGCGAACCCAGGCCCCAGGCGCGCGAGGGTTGGGGGCGGGCTTCAAGCCGCAGCATGGCCGGCCTCCATATCTTGCAGATGGTGTTGCACCTCGCCGTGCCACAGGCCGCTCATCCACTCGCCGATACGTTCGGTCGTGGCCTCGGCCATGGGGAGGGAAGGCGAGAGCCGGCCCTTGGCCATCACGTGCAGGCGGTCGCTGAGCTCGAACAGCTCCTCCAGCTCCTCGCTGACCACCAGCACCGCGCAGCCCGCATCACGCAGGGCCAGGATCTCGGCGCGGATCTGCGCGGCCGCGCCCACGTCCACGCCCCAGGTCGGCTGCGAGACGATCAGCAGGCGCGGGCCGGCGTCGATCTCGCGGCCCACGATGAACTTCTGCAGATTGCCGCCCGACAGGCTGCGCGCCGCCGCGTGCTCATCGGCCGCTTTCACGTGCAGACGCGCGATGATGCCGCGCGCCTGGGCAGCCAGCGCGTCGGTGCGTATCCAGCCCAGCGGGCCCAGGGATTCGCCACGCGTGAGCAGCAGGTTGTGGTCCAGGCCCATGGCGGGCACGGCGCCGCGGCCCAGGCGCTCCTCGGGCACAAAGTGCAGGCCCAGGGCGCGGCGGCGGGCCGGGTCCAGCCGGGTCGCGTCCTGCTCGCCCAGGCGGATGCTGCCGCCCGGGCTGCGCAGGTCCTCGCCCGAGAGCGCGTACAGCAGCTCGCGCTGACCGTTGCCCGACACGCCGGCAATGCCCACCACCTCGCCCGCGCGCACCTGCAGGGCGATGTCGTCCAGGTCCACGCCAAAGGGGTCCAGACGCGACAGGCTCAGGCCGCGAACTTCCAGCTGCACCGCGCCGGTCTGGGGCGGTTTGTGCTGCAGGGCCGGCGGTTCGGCCCCGATCATCAGGCGGCTCAGCGAGGCATTGCTTTCCTCGCGCGGGTCGCAGGTGCCGGTGACTTCACCGCCGCGCAGCACCGTGCAGACCGTGCACAGGGCGCGGATCTCGTGCAGCTTGTGGCTGATGTAGAGAATGCTGCAGCCCTGGGCGGCCAGCTGGCGCAGCACCTCGAAGAGTTTTTCCACGGCCTGCGGCGTCAGCACCGAGGTCGGTTCGTCCAGGATCAGCAGCTGCGGTTCGCCCAGCAGGGCGCGGATGATCTCTACCCGCTGCATCTCGCCCACGCTCAGGCTGTGCACGGGGCGCTCGGGGTCGATGTCCAGGCCGTACTGCCGGGCCTTGTCGCGGATGCGCCGGGTCACCTCGGCCAGCCTCAGGCTTTTGTCCAGGCCGATCCAGACGTTCTCGGCCACGGTCAGCGAGTCAAACAGGCTGAAGTGCTGGAACACCATGCTGATGCCCAGGGCCCGGGCCTGCTGCGGGTTGCGGATGTGCACGACCTGCCCGTTGTAGACGATCTCGCCCTCGTCGGGTTTGACAGCGCCGTAGATGATCTTCATCAGGGTGGACTTGCCCGCCCCGTTTTCGCCCAGCACCGCATGGATCTGGCCGGCTTGCACCGTCAGGGCCACATAGCGGTTCGCCACCACGCCGGGGTAGCGCTTGCTGATACCGGAGAGCGCAAGGCGAGGTGGGGCGTCTGCGACGGAGGTGCTCATGATGTCAAAGGGGTTGTTCGCGCGTGAGAAATCTGGGCGAACCGCACTAGCTTAAGCTATAACTGTGCCAAGTCCTGCATACAAATATTGCATACAATCCGCCGCGTGTCGATCCCCCCGCTGGTATGACGCTTGCTTCGGAGACTGAGATGGAAGAAAAACCGCTGCAATTTGTCCGCCGCGGCGAGATCGTCTCGCTCACGGGTGTTTCCCCCACGCGCACCCTGCTGGAAGTCCTGCGCGAAGACCTGCAGTGCACGGCCGTCAAGGAAGGCTGCGGCGAAGGCGATTGCGGCGCCTGCACCGTGGTGCTGGCCGAGCCCGAAGGCGCGGGCCTGGGCTACAAGGCCATCAACAGCTGCATCCGCCTGGCGCATTCGGTGCACGGTATGGCGGTCTGGACCGCGCAGGACCTGCCCGCCGCTGATGGCGCCCTGCACCCCTGCCAGCAGGCCATGGTCAACTGCCACGGCAGCCAGTGCGGTTTCTGCACCCCCGGTTTTGTCATGAGCCTCTTCGGCATGTACCAGAACTACATCGCCCCCACGCTCGGCACTGGCGTGTCCTCGCTGCCCCCCGAGGGGGCCCTCGCGCCTAGGGGCGGCCCGTCGGCGCTCACGCCACGTGTAGCCATAAAGATCACCCGCGAGATGGCGCGGACCGATCTCTCGGGCAACCTCTGCCGCTGCACCGGTTACCGCCCCATCCTCGACGCCGCGCAAGAGATGGGCGCCCTGCCCCGCGTGCAGGTGGACGAGGCCGCCGTGCTGGCCCAGCTGCGCCAGATTCCGCCCGCCCCCGCGGCCGACTACAGCACGCCCACCCGTCTGGCCGATCTGCTGCGCCTGCGCGCCGAACAGCCCCAGGCCCAGCTGGTGGCGGGCTGCACCGACGTGGGGCTCTGGGTCACCAAGCAGCACCGGCAGTTCGCGCAGGTGCTCGATGTGACCCGTGTGGCGGAATTGCGCGAGTTGCGCCAGACACCCGGTGCGCTGACCATAGGCGCGGCCGTCACCCTGCACGAGGCTTACGCCGCCCTGGTGGCCGACCGCCCGCAGCTGCAGCGTTTTGCCGAACGTTTTGCCGGCTTGCCGGTGCGCTCCAGCGGCACGCTGGGCGGCAATGTGGCCAACGGTTCACCCATCGGCGACAGCATGCCCCTGCTGCTGGCCATGGGCGCCACGCTGGTGCTGGCCAGTGTGCGCGGCGAGCGGCGCGTGCAACTGGACGATTTCTACACGGGCTACCGCAAGAACCTGCTGGCGCCCGACGAGGTGCTGGCTTACATCGAGGTGCCGCGCCCCGTGGCGGGTGAGCCGAGCGTGGGGGTCGAGTATTTGCGCGTCTACAAGATCTCCAAGCGCCAGGACGACGACATCTCCGCCGTCTGCCTGGCCCTGAACCTGCAGGTGCGCGAGGGCCGCATCAGCAGCGCGCGTATCGGCGCGGGCGGTGTGGCGGCCACACCCGTGCGCGCGCGCAAGACCGAAGCCGCCTTGCTGGGCCAGCCCTGGGCGCGCGCCACTTTCGAATCTGCCACCCTGGTGCTGCAGGCCGAGTTCGAACCCATCTCCGACATGCGCGCCAGCGCCGCCTACCGCCGCAGCGTGCTGGGCCGCCTGCTCTTGCGTTACTGGGCCGAAGAGCAGGGCGAGCCGCAGCTGGAGGCACTGGCATGAGCGCTTCGGACCCCGTCTTCGCCAGCGGCCAGTCGGTCGCGCACGAAAGCGCGCGCCACCAGGTCCAGGGCCTGGCGCCCTATGTGGACGACCTGCCCGAGCTGCGCGGCACCCTGCATGCCGCGCCCATCCTCTCGCCCGTGGCCCACGGCAAACTCAAGGGTGTGGACACGAAGGCCGCACGCGCCATGCCCGGCGTGGTGGAGGTGGTGCTGGCGGCCGACATCCCGGGTGATCCGCTGCTGGCCACCTTCGTCCATGACGAACCCATCTTCGCGCGCGACGCCGTGTTGCATGTGGGCCAGGTCATCGGCTTGGTGCTGGCCGAGACCGTGATGCAGGCGCGCCGCGCCGCGCGTGCTGTGCAGCTCGACATCGAAGCCCTGCCGGCGGTGCTCACCGCCCGCGCCGCCCATGCCGCGCAAAGTTATGTGCTGCCGCCCGTCACCGTGAAGCGCGGGGAGCCCGAACAGGCGATGAAGAAAGCGAAACACACGCTGAGTGGCAGCTTCGAGGTCGGCGGCCAGGAACACTTTTATCTCGAAGGCCAGATCGCCTACGCCGTGCCGCAGGAGCAGCAGCAGTGGCTGATCTACAGCAGCACCCAGCATCCGGGCGAGATCCAGCACTGGGTGGCGCACGCCCTGGGGCTGGACAGCCACCGCGTGCGCGTGGAATGCCGGCGCATGGGCGGCGGTTTCGGTGGCAAGGAAACGCAGGCTGGTCATCTGGCCGTGTGGGCCACGCTGGCCGCGCGCAAGACCGGCCGCCCCGTCAAGCTGCGCCTGGACCGCGACGACGACTTCATGGTCACCGGCAAGCGCCACCCCTTCGCCTACGACTACACCGTGGGTTTTGACGACGAGGGCCTCATCACCGCCCTGCAGCTCACCCTGCTGGCCGAATGCGGCTTCAGCGCCGACCTCTCGGGCCCCGTGGCCGACCGCGCGGTTTTCCACAGCGACAACGCCTATTTCCTCAGCGACGTCCGCATCGACAGCTACCGCTGCCGGACCAACACGCAGAGCCACACGGCCTTCCGCGGTTTCGGCGGCCCGCAGGGCGTGATCGCCATCGAGACCATCCTGGGCGACATCGCGCGCCAGCTGGGCCGTGACCCGCTGGACGTGCGCCTGCGCAACCTGTACAGCGATGAAGTCATCGCGCCAGCGAGCGCAACCGCGCCTGAAAGGCGCCGCGATACGACCCACTACCAGATGAAGGTGGAAGACAACATCCTGCAGCCGCTGATGCAGCAGCTGGCGCAGACCGCGCGCTACCGCGAGCGCCGCGCCGAGATCGCCGCCTGGAACCGCGAGCACAGCGTGCTCAAGAAGGGCCTGGCCCTCACGCCCGTGAAGTTCGGCATCAGCTTCACGGCCACCCTGTTCAACCAGGCCGGCGCGCTGGTGCATGTTTATGCCGACGGCAGTGTGCTGGTCAACCACGGCGGTACCGAGATGGGCCAGGGCCTGCACACCAAGGTGGCGCAGATCGTGGCCGACGAACTGGGCCTGCCTTTCGAGCGTGTGCTGGTCAGCGCCAGCGACACGGCCCGTGTGCCCAATGCCAGCGCCACCGCCGCCTCCAGCGGCACCGACCTCAACGGCCGCGCGGCCCAGTTTGCCGCGCGCAGCATCCGCGAGAACCTGGCCGCCTTTGTGGCGGGTCTGCAGGGCTGCGGCGCGGGCGAGGTACGTTTTGCGAATGGCAAGATCCACGCCGCTGGCAGCACGCGCGATTTCCGCGAGGTGGTCAAGGCCGCCTACGCCAACCGCATCCAGCTCTGGAGCGACGGTTTCTATCGCACGCCCAAGATCCACTACGACAAGACCACGCTCACGGGCCGGCCTTTTTATTACTTCGCCTACGGCGCGGCCTGCTGCGAGGTGGCCATCGACACACTCACGGGCGAGAGCCGTGTGCTGGCCGTGGACATCCTGCACGACGTGGGGCAGAGCATCAATCCGGCCATCGACATCGGCCAGATCGAAGGCGGTTTCATCCAGGGCATGGGCTGGCTCACCACCGAGGAACTGGTCTGGAACGCCGACGGCAAACTCGCCACCCACGCGCCCAGCACCTACAAGATCCCCGCCACGGGTGATGTGCCCGAAAGACTGCGGGTGGACTTCTGGCCCGAGCCCAACCGCGAGGACAACGTCTTCGGCAGCAAGGCCGTGGGCGAGCCGCCCTTCATGCTGGCCATCGCCGTCTGGGAAGCGATCCGCGACGCCGTGGCGACTGCTCGCAGCGACGACCGTGTCCGCATGGACGCACCGGCCACGGCCGAACGTGTGTGGCGCGCCCTCCAAACCGATACCCAATCATGACCACCCTGCTCATCAAGGACGCCCGCTGCATCGCCACCCAGGACGATGCGCGCACGGAGTTGAAAGACGCCTCCATCCTGGTGCGTGACGGTTTCATCGACCGTATCCTGCCCGCAGGCACGGACCTGCGCGCGCTCGTGGCCGAGGTGGACGAGGTGATCGACGCACGCAAGCATGTGGTCATCCCAGGTTTGGTCAACACGCACCACCACATGGTGCAGTGCCTCACGCGCGCGATTCCCGGCGTGCAGAACGCCGAGCTCTTCTCCTGGCTCAAGGGCCTGTACCCCATCTGGGCCGGCCTCACGCCCGAGATGGTGCGTGTCTCCAACCAGGTGGCCATGGGCGAGCTGCTGCTCAGTGGTTGCACCACCAGCAGCGACCATCTCTACATCTACCCCAACGGCGTTCGCCTGGACGACAGCATCGAAGCCGCGCACACCATCGGCATGCGCTTCACGGCCACACGCGGCAGCATGAGCGTGGGCGAGAGCCAGGGCGGCCTGCCACCCGACCGCGTGGTGGAAAAGGAAGACTTCATCTTGAAGGAAACGCGCCGCCTCATCGAGACCTGGCACGACACCCAAGCCGGCGCCATGCTGCAGGTGGCCGTGGCCCCCTGCTCGCCCTTCACCGTGAGCCAGGACCTGATGCGCGAATCCGCTACGCTGGCCCGCGCCTACGGCGTGCGCCTGCACACCCACCTGGCCGAGAACGACCACGACATCGCCTACACGCGCGAACACTTCAACTGCACCCCCGCCCAGTACGTGGAAGAGCTGGGCTGGGTGGGTCAAGACGTCTGGCACGCCCACTGCGTGAAGCTCGACGAACATGGCAGCCATCTGTTTGCCAAGACCGGCACCGGCATCGCCCACTGCCCCTGCAGCAATATGCGCCTGGCCAGCGGCATCCTGCCGCTGCGCAAGCTCTTGAACCTCGGCGTGCCCGTGGGCCTGGGTGTGGACGGCAGCGCCAGCAACGACGCCGGCCACCTCTTGAACGAAGCACGCCAGGCCATGCTGCTGGCGCGCGTGGGCAAGGCGCTGGAGCCACCGGCCATCGGGTCCGATGGCCGTACCCAGTTCGGTTGCGACACCGGCCCCGGCGAGATGACCCCGCGCGACGCGCTGTGGCTGGCCACGCGTGGCGGTGCACGCGTGCTGGGCCGCAGCGACATCGGCCAGATCGCGCCCGGCAAGTGCGCCGATCTGGCGATGTACCGCACCGATACCTTGAGCATGGCCGGCGGCGCCGTGCACGACCCGCTGGGCGCGCTCATGCTCTGCGCCAGCGACAACGCCGACTACACGGTGGTCAACGGCAGGGTGGTGGTGCGCAAGGGCGAACTGACGACGGTGGATACGGGCCAGCTTGTGGAGCGTCACAACACCCTGGCCTGGCAGCTGGCCCAGCAGGCCGGCACGCGTTGATCGATTCCTCGCATCCGTTCGCCCTGAGCCCTTCGGCTCAGCTCAGGACCGGCCTGTCGAAGGGCTCTCGCGCTCCAGGCTTCGACAAGCTCAGCCCGAACGGGCTTAAGCCTGCGGTCCGAAGCGCTGCAATAGCTGCGCCGCCACCGCCACCGCAATCACCTCGGGCTGTTTGCCCGCGATGCCCGGCGCGCCGATGGGGCTGGTCACCCGCGCAAAGTCCGCCTCGCCAAAACCCCGCGCCTCCAGCCGATGCCGGAAGGTGGCCCACTTGCTCTTGCTGCCGATCAGGCCGATATAAGGTAGATCATCCTGCTCACGCGCGCGGCGCAGACATNCTCATGATGAGTACGGTCGAGCCCGGGGTGATGTCGGCCACGGCCGCCTGCACCGGGTCCGAATGCTCGCAGCGGATGTTCGGTGGTGTGTCCGCGGGAAAGATCTCGTCGCGGCTGTCGATCCAGTGCAGGGCAAAGGGCAGGTGCGCGAGCTGGCGCGCAATGGCTTGGCCCACGTGGCCACCGCCGAAGAGGGCGACGGGGGCGGCGGGCGCTTGCAGGCGCTGCGCCAGGCCGGCCGCATCCTGCGGGCCCAGCAGTTCGTAGCGCAGAAACACCACACCACCACAGCACTGGCCCAGGCTGGGGCCGAGTGCCACACGTTGTGGTTCGGTGGGGATGGTTGCGCCCGCGAGCATGGCCCGGGCCCGGGCGATGGCGTCGAACTCCAGATGGCCGCCGCCGATGGAGCCGATCACCTGGGTGTGCAGTACGGCCATCCAGGCGCCGGTCTCGCGCGGTGCCGAGCCTTGCGTTTGAACTACACGCACCAGCACGGCGGACTCAAGGGCCAGGGCCTGCTGCAGTCCGGTGAACGCCTGTTTCACGTGCCCAGACGTCTGGCGGTGGCGAGCACTTCTTGAGCAACGTAGACTTGCGTTTCGTCCCGGTCGTAGGCCGCCACACGTTTCTCGATTTCACGTTGCCACTCGGTTTCGATTTCAGGGGGAGGGGTGGCGTGCGGCGATTCGAGCAGCACCTCGGCCAGCCGGGCACGCTCGTCAGGCGCCAGTGCGCGCGCTGGTTGCTCCAGGGTGGTCAGCAGGGTGGACATGGTGGCGGCTCCGTGGTTGCTGGCGAACGATTCTACGTATCGGCGCGAGGTCAGATGGGGTGATGGCCGCGGGCGGATTCAATGTGACATGGGCCTTGGATGGTTAAAGGCAAGACCCTGGCTCCCTGGCTTGCATGTTCACGCTAGACGGCCTGCACAGGCTTGCGCCTTGCCCTGCGCACGAATCCATCACTTTCCTTTTGTTCCCCTGCTTCCGGGACACAGTACCAGCGCTGGCTCAGCGACCGAGGGCCGGGAACAGTTTCACCAGCCCGTCGGACATCACCTCCACGGCCAGGGCCGCGAGGATCAGGCCCATGAGCCGGGTCATGACGTTGATGCCGGTCTTGCCCAGCACGCGCGCAATCGGTTCGGCCAGGCCGAAGCACAGGGCCGTGGCCAGCGCCACGACCACGCCGTAGCCCACCAGGGTGCCGAGCTGCAGCAGGTCGCGGGCCTTGTCGGCGTAGATCACCACGGTGGACATGGTGGCCGGCCCCGTGAGCAGCGGGATGGTCAGCGGCACCACGGCGATGCTGGCGCGTGCGGCCGAGCGCTCGGCCGCGTCCTGCATCTCATCGGCATTGGAGCGGGCCTCGGCCGGCTGCGCGTTGATCATGGCCAGGGCCGAGGTCAGCAGCAGCATGCCGCCGCCGACCTGGAAGCTCGCCAGCGAGATGCCGAAGAAGGCCAGCAGCTGCAGGCCCAGCAGGGCGCTGATGGCGATCACCGCAAAAGCGCTGAGCGAGGAGATCCAGATCGTGCGCAGGCGCTGCTCGCGCGTGAAACCCTGGGTGTAGTGGATGAAAAAGGGCACGATGGCCAGCGGGTTGACGATGGCCAGCAGGGTCACGAGCGGCTTGAAGTCCATCTCAATCCTTGGTGGCCGTCGCCGCAGCCGGTGTGCGCCGGCGGAACATGCCCCAGCCCTCCATGTGCAGCACCTGGTCGCCCTGCTGGTTGTGCATTTTCCAGACCGTGCGCACCAGGCCCACATCGGGCCGGCTGTTCATGGGGCGGCGGTCCACGACGATGTGGCGCAGGCTGAGCGTGTCGCCGGGGAAGACGGGTTGGGTCCACTTGAGGCTTTCCAGCCCCGGCGAGCCCAGGGCGGCAGCCTGGGAGAGGAAGTTGTCCACCATGAGGCGCATGGCCATGGCGCAGGTGTGCCAGCCGCTCGCGCACAGCTTGCCGAAGACCGAGGCTTCGGCCGCGGCATCGTCCAGGTGGAAGGGTTGCGGGTCGAACTGGCGCGCGAAATCGAGGATCTGCTCGCGTGTGGGCACCACGCTGCCGAGTTCATGGGTGCTGCCCACCTCGAGGTCCTCCCAGTAGTACTTGAAGGTTCTTGTCGTCATCAGCGTCCTCCGGTGATGTCCACGAGGCTGGCCGTGGCGTAGCTGGCTTCGTCCGACAGCAGCCAGACGATGGCGTGGGCGATCTCCTGCACCGTGCCGGGGCGCTGCAGGGGGATCTGCGGGGCCAGGCGCTGTGCCCGGCCGGGCTGGCCGCCGCTGGCGTGGATCTCGGTGTCGACGATGCCGGGGCGCACCGCATTGACGCGGATGCCCTCGGCCGCCACTTCGCGCGCCAGGCCCAGGGTGAACACGTCCACCGCGCCCTTGGCGGCTGCGTAGTCCACATACTGCCCGGCCGCGCCGTGCAGGGAGGCCACGCTGCCGACGTTGACGATGGCGCCGCCCGTGCCGCCGTGGCGCTTGCTCATGCGGCGCACGGCCTCGCGCGCGCAGAGCATGGTGCCGTAGACGTTGATCTCGAACATACGACGCCAGCGCGCCAGGCTTTGCTCGTCCACGCGCTGCGTGGTGTCCACGACGCCGGCGTTGTTGACCAGGGCGCTCAGGCGACCCAGCTTGGCGTCGATCTGCCCGAACATGGCCAGCACCTGGGCCTCGTCGGCCACATCGGCGCGGACCGCCATGGCCGTGCCGCCGACAGCGCGGATCTGCCGCACCACCTCGTCAGCGGCCAGCGAGTTGGCCGTGTAGTTGACGGCGACCGCGTAGCCGCGCTGCGCGGCCAGCAGCGCCGTGGCGGCGCCGATGCCGCGGCCGCCCCCGGTGACCAGTAGAACCTTGTCCAAATCCCAGCTCCTGCAGGTGTGATGACGACAAGATACCATTGCCGCAGAAACAGCCAGATCACGCAAGAGGAGACACGATGAGCCGCACGGTGGACTACTATTTCGCACCACAAAGCCCCTGGACCTATCTGGGCCATGCACGTTTTGCGGCCCTGGCCCAGGCCGCAGGGGTCGCCGTCCGCGTGCTGCCCGTGGACCTGGGCGGCAAGGTCTTCCCCGTCTCCGGCGGCCTGCCTTTGCCGAAACGCGCGCCGCAGCGCCAGGCTTACCGCTTGCAAGAGCTCCGGCGCTTCAGCGAATACCTGCAGATTCCCCTGCATCCGCAACCCAAGTTCTTCCCGGTCGGCGGTGACGACGCGGCGTGTCTGATCATCGCCGTGGACCTGCACGACGGCAGCGAAGCTGCGATGAAGATCACCGGCGCCGTGCTGTCCGCCGTCTGGGCGCAGGAACGCAATATCGGCGACGCCAGGGTGCTGGCCGAACTGCTGACCGAAAACGGGCTCGATGCCAAACGCCTGGAACAGTCCCGCAGCCAGGAGGTGCGTGAGCGTTACGAGGCCCACACACAACAGGCCATCAGCGCCGGCGTGTTCGGCGCCCCCAGCTACGTCATCGACGGCGAGATCTTCTGGGGCCAGGACCGGCTCGACTTCGTGGCCCGCAAGCTCGGTGTCACCCTCTGAAACAACAGGTCTGGAGAGAAAAGCCATGGGACAGTTCATCGAGCTCAAAGCCGCCGACGGCTTCACCTTTCCCGCCTATGTGGCACAGCCGACGGGCAAGCGGCGTGGCGGCGTGGTGGTGCTGCAGGAGATCTTCGGCGTCAACGCGCATATCCGTGCTGTGACCGACGGTTATGCGGCGGCGGGTTACCTGGCGGTGGCGCCGGCCACCTTCCATCGCAGCAAGCCGGGTGTCGAACTGGGCTATACGCCCGACGACATGAGTGCGGGCCAGGCCCTCAAGGCCACGGTCGAGGCCCTGGGCATGAATCCGTCGGCACCCGGCGTCTTGCAGGACATCCAGGCGGCCATCCACCATGCGGCCCAGGCGGGCAAGGTCGGCGTGGTGGGCTATTGCTGGGGTGGTCTGCTGACCTGGCGCACGGCCTGTTTGCTGAAAGGCGTGAGCGCGGCCGTGCCCTATTACGGCGGCGGTGTCACCACCGAGGCCGAGATCGCGCGCACGCCCAAGGTGCCGGTGCTGGCGCACTTTGGCGAGAAGGATCACTGGATTCCGCTGGAGGGGGTGGCGGTTTTCCAGAAAGCCCACCCGGAAGTCGAGGTGCATGTCTACGCGGCCAACCACGGCTTCAATTGCGACCATCGCGGCGCTTATGACGCCACCGCCGCCGCTCTGGCGCGTGAGCGCACCCTGGCCTTCTTCGCCAAACATGTGGGCTGAGACCGTGAAGCGTCTCGTGGCCGGGGTCTTGGTGCTGGCAACGACGGGCCTTGCACAGGCCGCCGATTACAACGGCCCCCTGCTGGATGCCCATCTGCATTACAACGTTGAAGCCTATGAAGGCCTGCACCCGCTGACGGACGTGTTGGCTCGCATGCAGCGCAATGGCGTGCGCGCCATCGTTGCCAACAGCCGACCCAACGACGGCACCAAGACCCTGGCCGAAGCGGGGGCGCAGACGCGTGCTGCCGGCGTGACGGTGGTGCCCTTCATCCGCCTCTACCGCAACCGGGCCGATTACGACAACTGGTTCCGCGACGAGAGCATCTACACCATGGTGCAGGCCGAGCTCGCGCGCGGCACGGCTGCCGGTCCCTACCGCGGCATCGGCGAGTTTCATCTCTACGACAGCGCCAATGCCAACGGCGCGGTGGCGAAGAAGCTGATGCAGTTCGCCGCACAGAACCAACTGGCTGTGCTGGCCCATGTGGACGACGTGGCCATCGACCTGCTGATGGCCCATGCGCCAGACGCGCGCCTGATCTGGGCGCACACGGGCATCGGCGGCGCACCTGCGCCGCGCGTGTTGGCCTTGCTGGACAAGTACCCCAGGCTCATGGGAGAGTTGTCCTACCGGCCCGGGCTGACCTGTGGTGAGGGCAGTCTGTGCCCCGAATGGCGCGCGCTGCTGCTGAAATACCCGGACCGCTTCCTGCTCGGCTCGGACACCTGGGTCAACCAGCGCTGGTTGTATTACGACGAGTTGATGCGTGCTTACCGCCGTTGGCTTGGTGAATTGCCGCCCGACGTGGCGCGCCGAATTGCCTGGGACAACGGGGCGAGCCTGTTCCAGTTGAACAGGCCCTGAAATGAGCGCGACCTTTGCCTTGCCACTGTTCCCTCTGCAGACCGCGCTGTTTCCCGGCGGGCTGTTGCCGCTGCGCATCTTCGAGGTGCGCTACCTGGACCTGATCCAGCGCTGTCAGAAGGAAGGCGCCCCCTTCGGCGTCGTCTGCCTCAGCAGTGGCAGCGAGGTGCGGCAGGCGCCGCGTCCGGGTAAGGCCGGTGAGCCGGCCTTCGGGCCCGAAGTGTTTCATCTCGTGGGCACGATGGCGCACATCACCTCTTTCGAGCGACCGCAACCGGGGCTGATGCTGGTCCGCTGCCGTGGCGGCCGGCGCTTTCGCCTGCTGCGCAGCGAGCAGCTGAAACACGGCCTGTGGACCGGCGAGGCCGAATACCTGGAGGAGGACACGCCGGTGCCGGTACCGGCCGACCTTGCCCATGTCCGCATTGGCCTGCAGCGCCTGCTGCAGCACATGCAGGCGCAGGCCAGGCCGGGTGACGAGCTGCCGATCCAGCCGCCGCTGCAGTGGGACGACTGCGGCTGGCTGGCCCACCGCTGGTGCGACATCCTGCCGGTGAGCCCGCAGCTCAAGCAGCAGTTCCTGGCGGTGGACAGTCCCCTGGTGCGGCTGGAACTGGTGGCCGACCTGCTGGTGCACCTGAAGATCGGCGCCGGACCCGAAGCCGGGGTCAGTCCCGGACCGGACTGACTTACCGCCCGCTGCGCTCGAGGTAGCGCTTGCGCCAGAACAGCAGGGCCAGGGCCACGGCGGTCAGCCCCATGGAAGCCATGGCCCACCAGAAGCCGCTGTCGTTGTGGATCAGCGGGATGAATTCGAAATTCATGCCGAAGATGCCGGCGATCAGGTTCAGCGGCAGGAAGATGGCGGTGAGCACGGTGAGCGTGCGCATGATGTCGTTGGTGCGGTTGCTCTGGGCGTTGAAGTGGATCTGCACCGCGGTCTCCACGCCCTGCTCCAGCCGGCGTACATGGTGCACCACGCGTTCGATGTGTTCCAGCAAGTCGCGGCTGCGCACCAGCAACAAATCACGCTCGCGCTGGGTCGCCGGCGTGTCCGCTTCCGGCCAGGTCTTGACGGACTCGATCCAGTCCTGCACGGACGAGCGCTGGTCTTCGCAGATTTCGTCGAGCTGGTGCAGAGCCAGCCGCGTATTGAGCAGAGTCGCCCAGTTGTTGAAGCGCGTGCGCGGGTTGAGCAGCTCGGTCTGCCAGTGATCGAGCTGGCGCGTGAGTTCGCGCCGCAGTTCCAGGAAACCGTCGACCATCTGGTTCACGATGCGCAGCATCAGATCGGCCGGGGAGGCGGGCAGGCGGCTGTTGGCGGTGCGCACATCGTTGGAGGTCACTTGCAACAGCCGGGAGGCATAGGCGTCGCGCGCCGCGCAGTCGGCAGGGTGAACCGAGAGCAGCACGCGCTCGAAGACCGCAAACCCCACGGGACTGGTGTCGATGTGCCGCAGGATGGGCGGGCCGCTGCGGCGGGAGGCGCCTTGGTCCGTTTCGCGTGAGACGGCTTGGCCGGCGCCGGTCGCCAGACGGCGGAAGACCAGCAGGTCGTACTGCGAGGTGTAGTCGAAGTGCGAGGGCAGTTGCGCGTTGAGCAGGTCGGAGACGTGCAGGTCCACCAGTTGCAGGCCGCACAGGGCCTGCAGCGTGGCCTGCAGCTGCGACCAACCGGTCTCGAATTCCTGGCGCGTGCAGGCGATCCAGACATGACCGAGCGGGGGCAGCTGCTGGGGCGGCGCGTCGCTTTCGCTGACGCCACCGGGACTGATGCTGAAGACGCGCATGCCCGGGCTTGGTCAGTTCTTCAGCAGGCGCGCAGCTGCCACGGCGAAATAGGTCAGCACCCCATCGGCGCCGGCACGCTTGAAGCCCAGCAGGCTTTCCATCATCACCGCGTCATGGTCCAGCCAGCCGTTTTGCGCGGCGGCCTTGAGCATGGCGTATTCGCCGCTGACCTGGTAGGCGAAGGTCGGCACACGGAACTCGTCCTTCACGCGGCGCACCACGTCCAGGTAAGGCATGCCGGGCTTGACCATCACCATGTCCGCGCCCTCATTAATGTCCATGGCCACTTCGCGGATCGCCTCGTCCGTGTTGCCCGGGTCCATCTGGTAGACCTTCTTGTTGCTCTTGCCCAGGTTGGAGGCTGAGCCGACCGCATCTCGGAAGGGGCCGTAGAAGGCGCTGGCGTACTTGGCGCTGTAGGCCATGATGCGCGTGTGGACCAGGCGGTTGGCCTCCAGCACGCTGCGAATGGCGCCGATGCGCCCGTCCATCATGTCGCTGGGCGCCACGATGTCCACACCGGCTTGCGCCTGGGTCAAGGCCTGACGCTCCAGGATCGCCACCGTCTCGTCGTTGAGGATGTAGCCGGTGGCGTCGAGCACGCCGTCCTGCCCGTGGCTGGTGTAGGGGTCCAGCGCCACGTCGGTCATGATGCCGAGTTCGGGGAAGCGCTGCTTCAACTCACGCACCACACGCGGAACCAGGCCCTCGGGGTTGCAGGCCTCCTTGCCGTCCAGGCTTTTGAGCTTGGCATCGATCACCGGGAACAGGGCCAGTGCCGGGATGCCGAGCCTGACGCATTCCTCGGCCAGGGGCAGCAGCAGGTCCAGGCTCAGGCGTTCGACGCCGGGCATCGACGCCACGGCTTCACGGCGGTTCTGACCGTCGAGCACAAACACCGGATAAATCAGATCGTCGACGCTGAGTGCGTGCTCGCGTACCAGCTTGCGGGTGAACTCGTCGCGGCGCAGCCGACGCGGGCGGCCCATGGGGTAGGGGGCATAGGGTGTCATGGGGAAAATTGTGCCCGATTCCATTGCGGTCGGGATTGGTGCGCAAAAGTGCCAAAAATGTCCTGTTTCCACGTGGATTGCGGGGCCGGCTTGCATTTGAGGAACGTTTTTGTTAGATTAGAGCTTGGGTGGTTCGCCACCCCCCGCTTTTCCTCCCTGAGCGGGGCCTTGATGTGTGACAGCAAAAAAGGCTTGCAACCCCGGCTTATGGCCGGGGTTTTTTTTGTTTTCGGCCGCTGCGCTTGACTTTGTCCTTTGGCCAAAGTTAGCCTGCGACGCAACCAGCTGCGCTGGTTGTGGCTTCACCTGGCACACGCGACTAAACTCAGCGCATGCTCTGGGTCAAATCACTCCACATCGTCTTCGTCGCCAGCTGGTTCGCCGGCCTGTTTTATCTGCCGCGCATCTTCGTGAACCTGGCCCAGGTGCCGGCCGATTCCACGGCCGAGCGAGAGCGGCTGCTGCTGATGGCGGGCAAGCTCATGCGTTTCACCAGCATCCTGGCCGTGCCGGCCCTGGGTTTCGGCCTCTGGCTCTGGCTGGGCTACGGCATCGGCCAGGGCCCGGCCAGTGGCTGGCTGCACGCCAAGCTGGTGGTGGTGGTGCTCGTGCTGGGTTATCACCATGCCTGTGGTGCGCTCTTGAAGAAGTTCAGGCGCGGTGAGAACCGGCGCGGCCATGGCTGGTTCCGCTGGTTCAACGAGGTGCCGGTGCTGCTGCTGCTGGCCGCTGTTGTGCTGGTCGTGGTCAAGCCTTTCTGATCGGTACAGGGGCGCCATGTCGGTGCACAAGACCTCTGCCTGGCCCCTGAGCGGGGTCTATGTGGGGCTGGTGGTCTATGCCAGCCTCTATCCTTTTGCCGGCTGGCGCGACCAGGGGCCTTTGCCCTGGGGCTTTCTCATCGCACCCTGGCCGCACTACTGGACGGCCTTCGATTTCTTTTCCAATGTGCTGGGTTATGCCCCGCTGGGTTTTCTGCTGGCTCTGGGGGCCTTGCGGACCGGGCAGGGCCCCCGCGCCGTGCGGCTGGCGACGCTGGGCGCCGGCGTGCTCTCGTTGGTATTGGAGACCCTGCAGGGTTATCTGCCGGCGCGCGTGCCGTCCAACATCGACTTGCTGCTGAACCTGGGCGGAGCGTGGCTGGGGGCCGTGACGGCGACCCTGCTGGAAAAAATGGGCGCGATCGACCGCTGGACCCGTTTCCGGGAGCGCTGGTTCGTGCCCGATGCGCGTGGCGCCCTGGTGCTGCTGGCCTTGTGGCCCTTTGCCCTGTTGCTGCCGGTGTCCGTGCCGCTGGGCCTGGGCCAGGTCTTCGAGCGTGCAGAGGCTGGCCTGGCCGACTTGCTGCTCGACACACCGTTGCTGGAGTGGTTGCCGCTGCGCACGGTGGAACTGCAGCCGCTGGTGCCCGGGGCGGAAATGAGTTGTGTCTTGCTGGGGGCGCTGATTCCCTGCTTGCTGGGCTTCTGCGTCATTCCCTCGATGGTGCGGCGCGCGGGTTTTGTGCTGGCCGTCCTGGCGACGGCGATGGGGGCCACGCTGCTGTCGGCCACGCTGAGTTACGGGCCGGTGCATGCCTGGGCCTGGTTCAGCCTGCCGGTCAAGGCCGGCCTGGTGCTGGCGGGCGGCATCGCCCTGCTGCTGCTGCGAGCCCCCGCCCGCGTCTGTGCCGCCTTGTTGCTGCTGGGCCTGGGCCTGTACCTGGTCCTGATCAACCAGGCACCGGCCAGTCCCTACTTTGCCCATAATCTGCAGGTTTGGGAGCAGGGGCGTTTCATCCGGTTTCACGGGGTGGTCCAGTGGCTGGGCTGGTTTTGGCCCTATGCCGTGCTGCTGTATGTGCTGATCCGTGTTTGGAGCCTCAGCGACCTGGACAGGGCAGCCCCTAAAATTCAGCCATGAGCACCGATACCACCCCCGAGGCCCCCGCCACTTATTACCAGCGGCACGTCTTTTTCTGTCTCAACCAGCGCCCCGCAGGCGAGTCCTGCTGCGCCAACCACCAGGCCGAGGCGGCCTTCGAGCGTTGCAAGTCCCAGGTCAAGGCCGCCGGCCTGGCCGGGCCCGGCCAGGTGCGCGTGAACCGCGCCGGTTGCCTGGACCGCTGTGCCGGCGGCCCGGTGGCTGTGGTGTACCCGGAGGCGGTCTGGTACTCCTATGTGGATCTGGCCGATATCGACGAGATCGTTGAATCGCATCTCAAGAACGGTCAGGTGGTCGAGCGTCTGCTGACGCCGTCGCACCTGGGGCGCTGACATGAACTCGCAGACCGAGCGCCTGCAGGTGGCGGGCCTGGCAGGCCGTATCGAAGTGCTGCGTGACGCGCCCGCGGAGGGGGTCAGCCCGCGCGGCGTGGCTGTCATTGCCCATCCGCACCCGCTGTTTGGCGGCACCATGGACAACAAGGTGGTGCAGACCTTGGCGCGTGCTTTCGTGCAATGCGGCTGGTCGGCTCTGCGCTTCAATTTCCGTGGTGTCGGGGCCACCGAAGGTATGCACGACGAAGGCCGGGGTGAGACCGAGGATTTTCTGGCTGTGGTGCAGCAGTGCGCCGCTGAAGGCCCGCTCGCGTTGGCTGGTTTTTCCTTTGGGTCCTTTGTCATGAGTCGCACCCTGGGTGCGCTGTGGCCCTCGCGCCAGATCGACAGGCTGGTGTTCGTCGGGGCAGCGGCCAGCCGCTTCCAGGTGGCCCAGGTGCCGCAGGAATTGCACGGACACACCCTCGTGATCCATGGCGAGCACGACGACACCGTGCCGCTGGCGGCTGTGATGGACTGGGCCCGCCCCCAGGTGCTGCCGGTGACGGTGGTGCCCGGCGGCAGCCATTTTTTCCACGGGCAACTGCCCCTGCTCAAGAGCCTGGTGGTGCGCCACCTCTCTGCATCGTGATGAAGAAACTCCTGGTTTCCCTGGCGGCTGCATGTGGCCTGCTCTGGGGCGGCGCCTGGGCTCAGAACATGCCGCAGCCCCCCGAAATCGCCGCCCGCGCCTATTTGCTGCTGGACCTGACGAGTGACCAGCAACTGGCCGCCAAGGAGGCCGACGCCCCGGTCCCGCCGGCTTCCCTGACCAAGCTGATGACCGCGTATCTGGTGTTCGATGCGCTGCGCGTAGGTCGGCTGGAGCTGCAGCAGACGCTGCCGGTCAGCGAGCGCGCCAGGCGGCAGCCGGGGTCGCGCATGTTCCTTGAAGCCGGCATGAAGGTGCCGGTGGAGGATCTGATCAAGGGACTGCTCGTGCAGTCGGGCAATGACGCCGCGATGACGCTGGCCGAGGGCGCCGCCGGCAGCGAGGAGCGTTTTGTCCAGCTGATGAACGAGCAGGCCCAGGCCCTGGGAATGAAGGCGACCCGCTTCGTCAACCCGACCGGCCTGTCCCAGGCCGGGCAGCAGAGCACGGCGCGCGACCTGGCTGCGCTGGCCACGCGGCTGCTGCGCGACTTCCCGGACCGGACCCACTTTCATGCCATACGCAAGTACCACTACGAGGGCACCCCGGCGGCCAACGACAGCAACCGCAACCTGCTGCTGTTTCGCGATCCCTCGGTCGACGGCCTGAAGACCGGTCACACCGAGGCGGCCGGTTATTGCCTGATTGCCACGGCGCAGCGCGAGTTCCCCCATCTGGGGTCGGCCGGCGCGCCCGGCGCCCGGCGCCTGTTGGCCGTCGTGCTGGGGGCCGACAGCGAGAACGCGCGCGCCACCGAAACTCAGAAGCTGCTGAACTGGGGCTTTACCGCTTTCGAGGCGGTCAAGTTGTTCGAAGCCAACCAGCCGGTGCTCACCCCGGCGGTCTGGAAGGGTCAGTCGGGCCAGATTCGCCTGGGGCGCCCCCAGGCCGTGGTGGTGACCGTGCCGACCGGACAAGCCAGCCTGCTGCACACCCAGGCCTCGCGCCCCGACCCCCTGGTTGCGCCGCTCAAAAAAGGCCAGACCAGCGGCACTCTGAAAATACTAATAGGTGAGTACACGCTTATTAACTATCCGTTGCTCACACTGGAGTCAGTCGATGAGGCGGGTCTGATCGGCCGGGCCTGGGATGCCTTCAGACTCTGGGTCCAGTAGTCCCGGTCGATTCTTTAAGGCTCCTTCGGCTGGCGGTTGAGTCCAGGCGAGTCATTGCGGGCTGGGGGTCGACCTGATACACTCGAAGGCTTTTCGGAATTTCCGAAGGGTTTCACGTTTTCGTTTTTATCAAACGTTGAGGGACGTTTTTAAATGCCAACCATTAACCAGCTAGTGCGTCAAGGCCGCGAGGTCGAGACCATCAAGTCGAAGAGTCCTGCCATGCAGAACTCTCCGCAGCGCCGTGGCGTGTGCACCCGTGTGTACACCACGACGCCCAAGAAGCCGAATTCCGCTCTGCGTAAGGTCGCCAAGGTGCGCCTGACCAACGGTTTTGAGGTCATTTCCTACATCGGTGGTGAAGGCCACAACCTGCAGGAGCACTCGGTCGTGCTCGTGCGCGGCGGTCGTGTCAAGGATCTGCCGGGTGTGCGTTACCACATCGTGCGTGGCTCGCTCGACCTGCAAGGCGTGAAAGACCGCAAGCAGTCGCGTTCCAAGTACGGCGCCAAGCGCCCCAAGAAGGCTTGATTTTTCAAGTCTGAGTTTTTCGGTGCTCGTTCCGTCAGGCAGACGGGTTGAGCGTAGTGACCCGAAGCTCGGAATCGTCCGGGTGGGTCGAGTAAGTGAGAGTTCTGTATGGCTCTCGCGGTGTCTGAAAAGATGCCAACTGAAGCAGTATGAGGTGAAACATGCCACGTCGTCGCGAAGTCCCTAAACGTGAAATCCTGCCGGATCCCAAATTCGGCAATGTCGATCTTTCCAAGTTCATGAACGTGATCATGGAAGGCGGCAAGAAGGCGGTTGCCGAGCGCATCATTTACGGTGCCCTCGAAACCATTGGACAGAAAACCGGCAAGGATGCGCTGGAGCTGTTCACCGTTGCCATCAACAACGTGAAACCCATGGTGGAAGTGAAGTCCCGCCGCGTCGGCGGTGCCAACTACCAGGTGCCGGTCGAAGTGCGCCCGGTGCGCCGTCTGGCCCTGTCCATGCGCTGGATCAAGGAAGCCGCCCGCAAGCGCGGCGAGAAGTCCATGGCCCTGCGTCTGGCCAATGAAATCATCGAGGCCACCGAAGGCCGTGGCGGTGCCATGAAGCGTCGCGATGAAGTGCACCGCATGGCCGAGGCCAACAAGGCCTTCAGCCACTTCCGCTTCTAAACATCGTCCCCATCCAGTGGTTCAGGCCCGCCACAAGCGGGCCTTACCTGTTTAACGAAAGACCATCATGGCACGCAAAACGCCCATTGAGCGCTACCGCAATATCGGTATTTCCGCTCACATCGACGCCGGCAAGACGACCACGACCGAGCGTATTCTTTTCTACACCGGTGTGAACCACAAGATCGGTGAAGTGCATGACGGCGCTGCCACCATGGACTGGATGGAGCAGGAGCAGGAGCGTGGCATCACGATCACTTCCGCTGCGACCACCTGCTTCTGGAAGGGCATGGACCTGTCCTACCCGGAGCACCGCTTCAACATCATCGACACCCCCGGCCACGTGGACTTCACCATCGAGGTGGAGCGTTCCATGCGCGTGCTGGACGGCGCCTGCATGGTGTACTGCGCCGTGGGCGGCGTGCAACCGCAGTCGGAAACCGTCTGGCGTCAGGCCAACAAGTACAAGGTGCCGCGTCTGGCCTTCGTGAACAAGATGGACCGTACCGGCGCCAACTTCTTCAAGGTCTATGACCAGATGCGCGTGCGCCTGAAGGCCAGCCCCGTGGCGATCGTGATCCCGATCGGCGCCGAGGAAAACTTCACCGGCGTGGTCGACCTCATCAAGATGAAGGCCATCATCTGGGACGAAGCTTCCCAGGGCATGAAGTTCGACTACAAGGACATCCCGGCTGAACTCGTTGCTTCCGCCAAGGAATGGCGCGAGAAGATGGTCGAGGCTGCCGCCGAGGCCAGCGAAGAGCTGATGAACAAGTACCTGGAAGAGGGTGACCTGAGCGAAGCCGAGATCAAGCTCGGCCTGCGCACGCGCACCATCGCCACCGAAATCCAGCCCATGCTGTGTGGCACCGCCTTCAAGAACAAGGGTGTGCAGCGCATGCTGGACGCCGTGATCGACTTTCTGCCCTCGCCGGTGGACATCCCTCCGGTGGGCGGCACGGACGAAGACGAGAAGGAAACTTCCCGCAAGGCCGACGACAGCGAGAAGTTCTCCGCTCTGGCTTTCAAGCTGATGACCGATCCCTTCGTCGGCCAGCTGACCTTCGTGCGCGTCTACTCCGGCGTGCTGACCAAGGGCGATACCGTCTACAACCCCGTCAAGGGCAAGAAAGAGCGTATCGGCCGTATCGTGCAGATGCACGCCAACAACCGTCTGGAAATCGAAGAAATTCGCGCCGGCGACATCGCCGCCTGCGTGGGCCTGAAGGACGTGACCACGGGTGAAACCCTGTGCGATCCGGACGCCATCCTGACGCTGGAGCGCATGGTCTTCCCCGAGCCCGTGATTGCACAGGCTGTCGAGCCCAAGACCAAGGCTGACCAGGAAAAAATGGGCATCGCCCTGCAGCGTCTGGCTGCCGAGGATCCGTCCTTCCGCGTCAAGACCGACGAAGAATCCGGTCAGACCATCATCGCCGGCATGGGCGAGCTGCACCTCGAAATCATCGTGGACCGCATGAAGCGCGAGTTCGGCGTGGAGGCCAACGTGGGCAAGCCGCAAGTGGCCTACCGCGAAACCATCCGCAAGAAGGTCACCGAAGTCGAAGGCAAGTTCGTGCGTCAGTCCGGCGGCAAGGGCCAGTACGGCCACGTGGTGTTCACGGTCGAGCCGAGCGAGCAGGGCAAGGGTTTCGAATTCGTCGACGCCATCAAGGGTGGTGTGGTTCCGCGCGAATTCATCCCGGCGGTTGAGAAGGGCGTGATCGAAGCCATCAACTCCGGCGTGCTGGCCGGCTACCCGGTGGTGGACGTCAAGGTCACGCTGACCTTCGGCTCCTACCACGACGTGGACTCGAACGAAAACGCCTTCAAGATGGCCGCCATCTTCGGTTTCAAGGAAGGTTGCCGCAAGGCCAACCCCGTGATCCTCGAGCCCATGATGGCCGTGGAAGTCGAGACGCCGGAAGATTACGCCGGTACCGTGATGGGCGACCTGTCGTCGCGTCGCGGCATGGTGCAGGGCATGGACGACATGGCCGGTGGCGGCAAGGCCATCAAGGCCGAAGTTCCGCTGTCCGAAATGTTCGGCTACTCGACCTCGCTGCGTTCCGCCACCCAGGGCCGCGCCACGTACTCGATGGAGTTCAAGCACTACGCCGAAGCTCCGCGCAACGTGTCCGAAGCCATCGTGGCTGCACGCGCGAAGTAAGTTTCAAGCTGTCTGCGACGGTGTGCCGCCCTGTTCCCGTGCGGGGCGAACCAGCAACACCGTGCAGACATTAAACCTGTACACGGGAACCTGTTCTTTGGAGATTTGAAAAATGGCAAAAGAGAAATTTGAGCGGACCAAGCCGCACGTCAACGTGGGCACGATCGGTCACGTGGACCATGGCAAGACCACCCTGACGGCGGCCATCACCACCGTGCTGGCGGCCAAGTTCGGCGGCCAGGCCAAGGCCTACGACCAGATCGATGCGGCGCCTGAAGAGAAGGCCCGCGGCATCACCATCAACACCGCCCACGTCGAGT
>NZ_BAAGWN010000008.1:0-19318 GCF_054780335.1 Curvibacter fontanus | reverse complement strand
CAAACCGTAGTAGAGCATTGGAGGTTGGCCATCCATTTAAGTTCACTCAAGAATCAAACACTACACTAGTGTCGTGCTTGATTCTTGAGTGAACATCAATGGATTGCCAATCTCCAATGGCCTGCTACGGTTTGCATTAGAGAGAAAAATTCAAAGATACGGGCGCAATCAGAGAAGTTTGCGCACACATTCTAGGCGCTCAAGCATCTCGCCGCAGCAAGACAGCCTGAACGGATGTGAGGTGCTTTTCAATATTCACAGATAAATACTTAAGAATAAATCTACATAAGTCAGTTCCATGAAGGCTGGGCCAGCGACATTGCGGGCATGAAACAGATGCGCCTTGCTGCCAGCGGATTTGAACTCAAGACCAGGCGCACCCGCAAGCGCGAGTTCCTCGACGAGATGGAACGGGTGGTTCCCTGGGCGGAGCCGGTGGGGCTGATCGAACCGAATACGCCGGCGGACAAGCGAGAGGAGGCCACCGGCATGCACTGGCATGCCGGTCACGCTGTTTGCCTTGAGCAATTTGTGGAGGGCCACAAGGCGAATTCTTCAAGAAGTGCGGGGATGAATACGCCTGCCATGCGGGCAGATGCCGGCCAGCAGCCTGAAAGGGTGGCCAACCGAGGACAAAGCGCCCGGGAAACCGGTGCAAACGCACTTCAGCTTTCATCGCGTGAATTCCTGACGCCCAACTCTCGCTGCGGCAGGGCTTGTACAGACCCTCCCCAACGAAGCGGCTGCGTTCCGAGCAACGGTTTCGAGCGTCCCTTTTCTCGAAACCCGGGTCTGTAACTGCAAGTGCGAAAACGTTTATTTCCGGAGGGCTGGCGCGATGGCGACGATCCTGGTCGCTGAAGACAATCACACCAATCGCAAGCTGCTGGTGTTCATCCTCGAGCATGCCGGTCACCTGGTGCTCCAGGCCGATGACGGGGCGGCCGCGATTGCGGCGGTTCGCCGTCGGCCGCCGGAGCTGATCGTCATGGACGTGCAGATGCCGGGCATGGACGGCATTACCGCCACCGGCATGCTCAAGGCGGACGACACCACCGCCGGCATCCCCGTCGTCGCCCTGACCGCCCACGCCATGAAGGGCGATGAGGAAAAGCTCCTTGCTGCCGGCTTCCAGGGCTATCTCGCCAAACCCTTCCGCCATGACGACCTGCTGGCGGTCGTGGCGGCGGCGCTCCTCGCGGCCTGAAAGCCCCCGCAGCGGCATGCGCTACCTGACCAGCATCCGTGGGCGCCTGCTGCTGCTCGTGCTCGCCTCGGCCTTGCCGGCGATCGTGCTCATCTGCTACACGGCGCTGAAGACGCGGGAACTCGACATCGCCGAAGCCCGCACCCGCCTGCAGGGCATGGCCCGCCTTGCCGCCCTCGACCTGGAAAAGGTCGTCCGCACCAGCCAGGAGCTGCAATCGGCCTTGAGCGAGCGCACGGCGATCCGGAAGTTGCAGGAACCGGAGTGTTCCGCGGCACTTGCCCGGGCGCTGCAGCGCAGCCATCACTTTCTCTACCTGGTGGTCATAGGCCGCGACCGGCTGGCCGCCTGCGACGGCCAGCCGAAGCAGGGGCAAGGGAGCAGCTACGCCGACTGGCGCCATCTCGACCGGGCCTTCGCGGGCGGCGAGCCTTATGTCGCCTCCCCAGTGGCCGGCACCATCGCCCAGGGCATGGGCCTGCCAGTCGTGGTGCCGGTGCTCTCCCCTGCCGGTGAGGTTTCCGCTGCCCTGGTCGGTCTCCTCGATCTCGCCAGCTTCAGCAAGGCGTTTACCCGCTCCCACGCGATGCCCCGGATGACCTTCACCATCTGGGACGAGGAGGGCGCCATCCTCTTCCTCTATCCCGATGCGGCCGCCTGGGCCGGCCGGCGCCTGGCGGATGCGCCCCTGGTGAAGGCCTTCCTGGCACAGGAGGGTGAAGGCGCCATGGAAGTGCCCGGCCCGGACGGCGTCTTGCGCCTGCATGGCTTCGCGCCCCTGCGGGAATCAGGCGATACGGCCCTCTACCTCAGCGTCGGCGTGGCCAAGGATGAACTCCTGGCCGACAGCGATGCCCTCTTTGCCCGCACCCTGGCTCTCCTGGGCATCTTCGCGGCGCTCACCCTGGCGGCCGCCTGGCTGCTCGGCCACCGGCTCATCTGGCGCCAGGTGCAGGTGTTGACCGAGACTGCCGGGCGCTTCGGTTCCGGCCAGCTGGATGCTCGCGTCGCCCGGCCCGGCTGGCGTGGCGAACTGGGGGTCCTGGCCCAGGCCTTCGACGGCATGGCCGAGGCCTTCCAGCGCCATGTGGAGGAGATCCGCCAATCGGGCGCGCGCGTCCAGAGGCTCAACGCCGACCTGGAGCAGCGGGTCCGGGAGCGCACCGCCCAGCTCGAAGCCAGCAAGAACGAAATCGAGGATCTCTACAACCACGCCCCCTGCGGCTACCACTCCCTGGACAGCGACGGCGTCTTCGTGCGCATCAACGACACCGAGCTCGCCTGGCTTGGCTACGACCGGGAAGAAGTGATCGGCCGCAAGCGCTTCACCGACGTGATCACGCCAGAGAGCGTCGCCCGCTTCCGGGAACGCTTCCCGGTGTTCAAGGACGCGGGCTTCCTGGTCGACGCCGAATTCGATTTCGTCCGCCGGGACGGCACCCTTCTCCCGGTGTCCCTGAGTGCCACCGCCATCCGCGATGCCGCTGGCCGGTTCGTCATGAGCCGCACCACCATCTTCGACATCAGCGACCGCCGCGCCGCCCGGAAAGCCCGTGAGGCGCGTGACCGGATGAAGTCCGAATTCCTCGCCCACATGTCCCACGAGCTGCGCACGCCCCTCAACGCCGTCATCGGCTTTTCCGAGGCCCTGCAGAAGGGCCTGACCGGCGGACTCAACGCCCTGCAGCAGGAATTCGTCGCCGATATCCTGAAGAGCGGCGAGCACCTCCTGTCCCTCATCAACGACATCCTCGACCTCTCCAAGATCGAAGCCGGCATGATGGACCTGGAACGTGAAGCGGTAGACCTCCCCGCCCTCCTCCAGGCCGGGCTGACGATGGTGCGGGAACTGGCCCTGACCCGGCGCATCCGCCTCGCCTGCGAAGCCGAGGCCGGGCTGACCCTGCAGGCCGACGCCCGCAAGTGCCGGCAGATGGTCTACAACCTGCTGGCCAACGCCGTGAAATTCACCCCCGACGGCGGCCAGGTGACCATCGCGGCGCGGCACGTGGGCCGGGCCGAAATCGCCCGTCCCCTGCGGGACGGCCTGGCCGAATTCCGCCTGCCCCTGCCAGCGCAGGCGGGGGATGCCTTCGTCGAGATCACAGTCGCCGACACCGGCATCGGCATGCCCGCCGCCAAGCTCGACACGCTGTTCCAGCCCTTCGTGCAGATCGACAGCGGCCCCGGCCGGCGCTACGAGGGCACCGGCCTCGGCCTCGCCCTGGTCCGCCGCCTGGCCGAACTCCACGGCGGCAGCGTGGCCGTGGCGAGCGACAAGGGGAGGGGGGCGGTGTTTACGGTGTGGCTGGCCATGGGGGACGGCCAGGCGAAAGGGCGGCAAATTCAGCAAGACCGGTAAAATGAAACGATCCCCAATCCCGAGAAGCCCGAAATGAGCAGACCGGCACTCTCCTACGATTTACAGGTCTACCGTTCGACGCGGGAAGCGGCCGAACTTCTCAGCGTCTCCCCCAAAACCGTCCAGCTGTGGGTGGAAAGCGGGGTGTTGCAGGCCTGGAAGACCGCTGGCGGGCACCGGCGTGTCACCATGGAATCCATCCAGGCCATCCTTCGCCAGCGGGGACAGGTGGCGGGGCAACAGCCGCCGGCCGTGGCGCCGCGCCCGCGGATGCTGGTGGTGGAGGACGAAGCCAACCTGCGCCGCCTGTATGAGTTCCAGGTCGCTTCCTGGAAGCTTCCCCTGGACCTGGCCACCGCCAGCGACGGCTTCGAGGCCCTGGTGCGGCTCGGCGAGCAGTCCCCGGACATTCTCGTCACCGACCTGCGCATGCCCGGCATGGATGGTTTCCGCATGCTGCGCCGCTTGCGGGAACTGAAGCTGGACGTAGGCATGCTGGTGATCGCCGTCACGGCCCTCGACGCCGGTGAGATCGAGGTCTACGGCGGCCTGCCGCCGGGAGTGCGGGTGTTTGCCAAACCCGTTCCCTTCGAGCGGCTGCGTCGGCTGGTCGAAGAACGTATCGGTTGCCCGGCCGCCGCCTGAGGCCCGATGCAAGCCCCCCACCTACCCGCTGACGAAGCTGCCCGCCTGGCGGCGCTCCACGCCACCGGCCTCCTCGACACCGCGCCCGAGGAACGTTTCGACCGCATCACCCGGCTCGCTGCCCGGCTCTTCAAGGTGCCCATCGCCCTGGTGAGCCTGGTCGACGCCAATCGTCAGTGGCTCAAGTCCCGCCAGGGACTGTCTGTCTTCGAGACGCCCCGGGACATTTCCTTCTGCGGCCATACCATCCTCGGCGACGAGCCCCTCGTCATTGCCGACGCCACGGCCGACCCCCGCTTCGCCGACAACCCCCTGGTCACCGGCGTCCCCCACATCCGCTTCTACGCCGGCGTGCCCCTGGCCACGAGCGCCGGCCACAAACTGGGAGCCCTGTGCCTCCTCGACACCCGGCCCCGCACCCTGGACGAAGAAGCCCGGCAAAACCTCGTGGACCTGGCGGCCTGGGCGCGCACCGAGGTGAACGCCCTGCGCCTTGCCGAGGTGGATCGCCTGAAGAGCGAATTCCTCGCCACCGCAGCCCACGAACTGCGCACCCCCATGGCCGGCATCCAGGGCTTCGCCGAACTCCTCGCCCGGAAGGGCTTCGGGGACACCGAGCGCCAGGAGATGGCGGACATCATCCGTCAGGAAGCGGAAAAGCTCAGCCAGCTGGTGAACGAACTCCTCGACCTTGCCCGCATCGAGGCCCGGCAGGGCCGGGATTTCAATATCCACTCCCAGCCCCTGGCACCCATCGTCGAAGCCACCCTGGCAGCCCTCCCGCCGGCAGCGGCGGCCCGGGTGCGGGCGGCCATCGCGCCGGACCTGCCACCCGTGCCCGTCGATGCCAGGAAGCTGCAACAGGCGCTGTCCAAGCTGGTGAGCCATGCGCTCAAGTTTTCCCCCGGCGGCGAGATGGTGAGCGTTTTTGCCGAATCAGCCGCCGATGGCGTGGACATCCGGGTCCGGGACCAGGGTCTGGGGATGACGCCCGAGCAGGAGGCCCGGGCATTCGAGCGCTTCTACCGCGCTCACCCGGAAATCCCGGACAGCGGCCTGGGCCTGGCCCTGGTGAAAGAAATCATCCAGGTCCTGGGCGGCTCCGTCCAGCTCGCCAGCCGATCCGGCCAGGGCACCGAGGTCACCCTGCACCTGCCCGCCTGAGGTCCTCCGGGAACCTCCTTCGCCTCCCCGCCGCATCCGGCTTTTTTCCTCCTGCTCGAAGACGCCTTGCATCCGAAAGGGTTCGGTCGAGCCCTGTCTGGCACTGAATTACCGTTTTTACCAAATATCAGTTGACTCATATTCGGCTAAAACGGTAATATCGGTAACAACGATGGTCGCAGGCCCAGACTCTCGCCTCGCCGGCCCTTCCCCTGAAGGCCGATTCCGGAACCTCAACAAGGACATTGACGATGAAAACCCTCTTGCCCAGCCTTGCGCTGGTTCTCGTGGCCTTCAGCCAGATGCCGGCCGCCATGGCTGCCGGCGACGGCGACGTGGCCGTCCGTCTCGAAGCGAGCAAGGTTGTCGCCCAGGCCGGCGGCGAAAGCCTGCAGCCCGCCACCGCAGCGCGCCCCGGCGATACCGTTGAATACCGTGCCACCTACACCAACCGGGGCAAGTCCGTGGCCCGCAATGTCGAGGCCACCCTGCCGATCCCGGCCGGAACCCTCGTCTATCTGCCTGCGACGGCGCGCCCGGCGGCGGTGCTGGCGAGTCTGGACGGCAGCCGGTTCGCACCGGTGCCCCTGACCCGCACCGTCATCCGGGCCGACGGCACGAAGGAGCCGCAAGCGGTTCCCTATGCCGAATACCGCTACCTGCGCTGGCCCCTGGGCGACCTGTCTCCCGGCGCCTCGACCACCGTCCGCGCCCGCATGGGCATGGCCAACGGGGAGAAGCAGCCATGAGAGCCTCGAACTTCACCACCGCCCTGCGGGCCGGGCACCTGTTCGCCCTGCTCCTCATCCTCGCTGGCCTCTTCCTTGCCGTGGGGCCGGCCCGGGCCATGACCGCCGCCGGCACCAGCATCGGCAACCAGGCTTCCGCGACCTATTCCGACGCTTCGCAAACCGTGCGCACCGTCACCTCGAACACGGTGGTCACCATCGTCCAGCAGGTGGCGAGCCTGACCCTCTCCGCCAACGGCGCCCGCAACGTCGCCCCCGGCGGCCAGGTGGCTTATCCCCACACCCTCACCAACACCGGCAACGGCAGCGACAGCTTCAGCCTCGCCACCGCCAACAGCGGCGCCTTCACCTTCGGCAGCGTCGCCATCTACGCCGACGCCAACGGTGACGGCGTGCCCGACAACGCCACCCCCATCACCGGCAGCGGCGACATCCCGGCCGGCGGGAGCTTCCGCTTCGTGGTGGTGGGCACCGCCCCGGCCACGGCAGCCCCGGGCAGCGCCAACAGCCTGACGCTGACGGCGGCCAGCGCCTACACCCCGGCCGTGACCGCCGCCAACACCGACAGCACCACCGTCTCCGGCAACGCCGTGGTCAGCGTCAGCAAGGCCATCGACGTCGCCAGCGGCGCCGCCGGCAGCGGCCCCCGCACCTTCACGCTGACCTACACCAACACCGGCAACGGCCCCGCCAGCAACCTGACCCTCACCGACCTCCTGCCCTCGGGCATGACCTACGTCGCCAACAGCGCCCGCTGGAGCGCCACCGGCGCCACCGTGCTCACCGACGCCAACGCGGCGGACGACCAGGGGGGCCTCGTCTACGACTTCGGCGTCAGCGCCGCCAACCGGGTCACCGCCGTCGTCGCCTCGGTCCCGGCCGGCGCCACCGGCACCCTGCGTTTCCAGGTGACCATCGCCAGCGGTCTTGCCGCCGGCGCCAACGCGGCCACCCTGAACACCGCGGGCTGGAGCTACAACGACGGCGCCGCCAACGTGCCCGCCGCCAGCACCAACGGCGTGCAGTTCGTGGTGGCCCAGAACGCCGCCGTGAGCATGACCGGCGCCACCGTCGCCAGCGCGCCCCAGGGCGGCACCGTGCTCTTCACCCACACGGTCACCAACACCGGCAACGGCAGCGACAGCTTCGACCTCGCCTTCGGCGCCTCCACCTTCCCGGCCGGCACCACCTTCGTCTTCTACCAGGCCGACGGCGTGACGCCGCTGATCGACAGCAACGGCAACGGCACCCCGGATACCGGGCCGCTGGCCGCCGGCGCCGGCATCAATGTGGTGGTCAAGGCCATCCTGCCGCCGGGGGCGAGCGGCAGCGGCCCCTACACGGTGCAGTCGACCGCCGCCTCCCGGGCCGACGCCACCCGCACCGCCAGCGCCACCGACACCCTCACCACCATCAACGCCAACACGGTGGATCTCACCAACAACGCCGCCGGGGCGGGCGCCCCCGGCGTCGGCGCCGGGCCCGAAGCGGGCGCCGCGGTCACCAACACCGCCAACCCCGGCGCCACCACCCGCTTCACCCTGGTGGTCGCCAACGCCAGCGCCCAGGCCGACACCTTCAACCTGCAGGCCAGCAGCGACAGCACCTTCGCCGGCCTGAGTCTGCCGGCCGGCTGGAGCGTCAGCTTCAAGGATGCCAACGGGGCCGTCCTCACCAACACCGGCGTCGTCAATGCCGGGGCCAGCCTCACGGTCTATGCCGACGTGACGGTGCCGGCCGGCGCCCCGGCGGGGACGGTGGATCTTTATTTCCGCGCCGTCTCGCCCACCTCCGGCGCCGCCGACCGGCTGCACGACGCGGTGCAGGTGGCGACCCTGCGCAGCCTGACCCTCGCCCCCAACCACGCCGGCCAGGCCTATCCCGGCGGCATCGTGGTCTATGCCCATACCCTGGCCAACGGCGGCAACGTCACCGAGGGCGACGCCGGCCAGGTGGCCCTGGCGGTCACCGACTCCGCCACCGGCTTCAGCGCCGCAGTGTATTGGGACAAGAACAACAACGGCGTGCTGGATGCCGGGGACCCGGTGGTGACCAACCTTTCCCAGCTCACCGGCGGCAGCAACGGGGCCAGCACGGCGGCAGGTCTCACCCCCGGCGAAAGCGTCACCCTCTTCGTGAAGGTTTATGCCCCGACGGGCGCCCCCGTGGGGGCGGTGGATACGGCCAGCCTCACCGTCACGGCCAGCGGCAGCGTCAATGGGGCCGCAGCCCCTGCCGCCGTCACTGCCACCGACAGCACCACGGTGATCGCCGGTCAGGTGCAGCTGAGCAAGCTCCAGGCCCTCGACGCCAACTGCGACGGCAGCCCGGACGCCGCCTACACGGCAGCCAACCTGGGCAGCGGGGCGATCCCCGGCGCCTGCATCCGCTACCAGATCACCGCCGGCAACGTCGGCGTGGCGGACGTGACCGCGGTGGTGGTGAGCGACGCCACCCCGGCCAACACCACCTACCACGGCCTCGTCGCCGCAGCCGTCAGCCGGGGCACGGTCACGGCGCCCGCCGCCGGCAGCAGCGGCACCGTGCAGGCCAGCGTCGGCGCCCTGTCGCCGGGCCAGTCGGTGGTCTTGAGCTTCGGCGTGCGCATCAACCCCTAAGCCTCCGCTTGAACCCGTCGTTCTCCTCCGCCCCGGTCCGCCGGGGCGGCAGGGGAGGCTACGCCCGAAATTTCCGCGGAGGACACTCCCGTGACCCGTCTCCTCATCGCCTTCGCCCTCCTGCTGCTGGCCGGCAATCCCGCCTTGGCCGCTCCGGCCGCCGGCAGCGTCATCGACAACCGGGCGACCGTGCGCTACGTGGATGGCGCCACCGGCATGTCTTCGGAACTCCAGTCCAATACCGTCCGGGTGGTGGTGCAGCCCCTGGAGGCGGGGACCCTCGTCCCCAACCTGACCCGGACCCGGCCCGCCGGCGCCGACGTCAGCCTGCCCCACCGGCTCACCAACAGCGGCAATGCCGCCGCCGCCTTCGACCTGGCCGTCGCCAACCTGGCCGGCGACGACTTCGATCTCCTCAATCTCCGGCTTTTCCGGGACCTCAATGGCAACGGCCTGGCCGATCCCGGCGAGCCTGCCGTGGACAGCGTGGCGCTGGCCGCCGGCGAAGCCGCCGACCTGGTCGCCGTCGGCCAGGTGCCATCCGGTGTGGCCGCCGGCGCCGCCGCCCGCCTCCAGATCACCGGCATCAGCCGCAGCCAGGGAGCGCTTGCCCGTGCCACCGACATGGTGCAAGTCAGCGACGCCGCCCTGGTGGCCCTCAACCTGTCCGCCTCCACGCTCCAGCCGGCCTGGGGTGAGACGGTCGTCCTGCGCCTGGCGGCCACCAACCCCGGCCGCGGCACCGCCACCGGCATCCCCTTCACCGCGGATGGCGCCGCCATGAACCGGCTGCTGCTGAGCCTGCCGCTCCCCGTCAACACCACCTACACCGCCGCCAGCCTGGCTGGCGCCTCGGCGGGGACCCTCCTGCTCTACCATCTGGCGGGCACCCCGGCTGGCGCCTACACCCGCACGCCCCCCGCCGACCTCGGCCGGGTCGACGCCGTCGCCTACGCCCTCGACGCCCTGCCGGCCGGAAGCAGCACCGCCTTCGAACTCAGCGTGCGGGTGAACGCCAATGCCAGCGGCCTCCTCCCCGCCACCGCCCAGGCCAGCTACGGCGACGGCAGCAGCGCCACCGTGACGGCGGCCTCCAACACCGTCACCCTCGCGCTGGCCGCCCGGATGCCGACCCTGCGCCATTACGCCGACGCCGGCTTCGGCGCCGCCAGCACCGCCACCACCCTGGGCGCCCCCCTCTACCTCCAGGCCGATGCGGCAACATGCAACACCAACGCGGCGATGGCCGAGACCGTGTTGATCACCTTGGGCTCGCGCATGGCCGGCGATGCCGAGACCTTCACCGGCGTCGAAACCGGCCCCAACACCGGCATGTTCCGCATCGCCCAGGCGGTCGGCACCGCCAGCGCGATGCAGACCCCGGCGGTCAGCGGCAACGGCATGGTGGAGGCCCACCCGGACGACATGCTCACCGCCGCCCTCTGGGGCTGCAGCGCCGAAGCCGCCTGGACCAACATCCTCGTCGACCCGGCAGGGGTGGTCTTCGACAGCCGCAGCAACCAGCCCCTGGCCGGCGCCACCGTCACCCTCATCGACGTCACCGGCGCCGGCAACGGCGGCAACCCCGGCGGCTCCGCCCGGGTCTTCGCCGCCGACGGCACCACCCCGGCCCCGAGCACCGTGGTCACTGCCGCCGACGGCCGCTACCACTTTCCCCTGGTGGCCCCCAGCACCTACCGCCTGGCGGTGACGCCCCCCGGCGACTACCGCTTCCCTTCCCAGCTGCCTCCCGCCGTCCAGCCCGCCGGCCGCACCATCGATCCGTCGGCGTCCTACGGCGGCACCTTCACCATCACCGCCGCCAGCGGAGCGGTGACGGTGGACCTGCCCCTCGACCCCGCCCCCGCCGGCGCCCTGCTGGCCCGGAAAAGCGTGTCCCGCACCGTGGCCGAGATCGGCGATTTCGTCGACTACACGGTGGAAGTGAAGAACGTCAGCGGTGGACCGCTCGATGGCGTGGTGCTGAACGACCGCCTGCCCGCCGGCTTTGCGTACCAGCCCGGCTCCACCCGCCGGGACGGGAGGCTGGTCGCCGATCCGGCCGGCGGCCGCGGCCCGCTGCTCGCCTTCCCCCTGGGCGTCCTGGCCGACGGCGCCAGCGCCAAGATCAGTTACCGCCTCGTCATCGGCCCCGGAGCTTCCCCGGGTGATGCGGTGAACAGCGCACAGGCGGTGAGTGCCGCGCCGCTGTCCCGCCGCAGCAACCTGGCCCAGGCGGTGGTGCGGGTGGAAGGCGGGGTTTTCGACGACAAGGGCTTCGTCCTCGGCAAGGTGTTCGCCGACTGCGACGGCAACGGCGTCCAGGACCCGGGGGAGCCGGGCGTGCCGGGCGTGCGGGTGTGGCTGGAGGACGGCACCTGGGCCATCGCCGACGGCCTCGGGAAATTCAGCTTCGCCGGCATCACCCCCCGCACCCACGTGGCCAAGCTCGACCCCGCCACCCTGCCTGCCGGCGCCCGGCCCCTGGCCATCGCCCAGCGCCACGCCAACGACGGCGGCAGCCGTTTCGTGGACCTCAAGAACGGCGAGCTGCACCGGGCCGATTTCGCCCTCGCCTGCACCCCGCCGGTGCTGGCCGAGATCGAGCGCCGCCGCGCCGCCGCGGCCCGGGGCAAGGGCGAGGTGGAAGCGGGGATCGCCCGCCCCCTCAGCCTGGACGGCAAGGCTGCGGCCGGGCCGGTGGTCGCCAGCGGGGTGATCGGCGGCGACGCCCCCAGCAGCGCCCCCGTTCCCCCGGCCGGTCCCACCGCGCCGGCGCCCGCCCCTGTCCGCCCCCTCGCCGACCTCCTGCCAACCCTGGACAATAGCCCTGACTTCATCGGCCTTGCCGACGGCGCCATCCTCCCCGGCACGCAGACCACCCTGCGGGTCAAGGGCCCGGCCGGCGCCCCCCTGGCCCTCTCGGTCAATGACCAGCCGGTGCCGGAATCCCGCATCGGCACCCGCCTCACCGTCCCCGACCGGCAGCTCGAAGCCCGGGAATACGTGGGCGTCGACCTCGCCCCCGGCGACAACCGGCTGGTCTTCGAACAGCGGGACGGCTTCGGCAACCTGCGCGGCCAGAAGGCCCTCACCGTCCGCGTCCCCGGCGAGCTCGCCCGCCTCAGGCTGGAAGCTCTGTCCGCCTCGGCCCCCGCCGACGGCGGCGCCACGGTGCGGGTCACCCTGCGCCTGGAAGACGCCCAAGGTCTGCCCGTCGCCGCCCGCACCCCGGTGACCCTGGAGACCACCGCCGGCCGCTGGCAGGTGGCCGACCTGGACCCGAAGACGCCGGGGGTGCAGGTCTTCGTCGAGGGCGGCCAGGGCGAATTCGCCCTGGTCTCCCCGTCGGAGGCCGGCGAAGCCCGGCTGCGGGCGGAAAGCGGCCGGCTGCGGGCGGAAGCCGCCATCACCTTTCTGCCCGCCCTGCGGGAGCTGGTGGCGGTGGGCCTGGTGGAGGGTGTGCTCAACCTGAAGAAACTCTCCTCCGGCGCCCTGCAGCCAGTCCGCCAGTCGGACGCCTTCGAGCGCGAGCTCACCCATTTCGCCAGGGGTGACGGCGCCGCCCGGGCCGCCCTCTTCCTCAAGGGGCGCATCCGGGGCGACACCCTGCTGACGCTGGCCTACGACTCGGACAAGGACACCCGCGAGCGCCTCTTCCGCGACCTTCAGCCCGACCGCTACTACCCGGTCTATGGCGATGCCTCGGTGAAGGGCTTCGACGCCCAATCCACCCAGAAGTTCTACGTCCGCCTGGACCGAGGCAAGTCCTGGCTGCTCTACGGCGACTTCGCCACCTCTGCGGCCGCCGCCAGCCCGGCCCGCCAGCTCTCGGCCTACAACCGCAACCTCTCCGGCCTGAAGACCCATACCGAGGAAGGGCCGGTGACGGTGGACGCCTTCGTCTCCCGCGACAGCACCCGCCAGGTGGTGGAGGAAATCCCCGCCAACGGCACCTCCGGCCCTTACGCCTTGAAGCTCGCCAACCTGATCGTCAACAGCGAGCGGGTGGAAATCGTCACCCGCGATCGCAACCAGCCGGCGGTGGTCATCAAGACCGTGCCCCAGACCCGCTTCGCCGACTACGAGCTGGAGGCCTTCAGCGGCCGCATCCTCTTCCGTGCCCCCGTCGCCAGCGTCGACGCCGATCTCAACAACCAGTTCGTCCGCGTCACCTACGAGGTGGAACAGGGGGGTGAGAGCTTCTGGGTGATGGGCATGGACACCCGGGTGAAAGTGAACGAGGTCGTGGAAATCGGCGCGGTCGCCGTGGAGGATCGCAATCCCCAGGACCCGGCCACGCTTCGAGGCGCCAGCGCCACGGTGAAACTGGGCGCCACCACCGTCGTCGGCGAGGCCGCCCGCAGCGAGAAGCTCTCCGGCGGCTCCGGCAACGCCGCCCGGCTGGAAATCAAACATGAGGACGGCGACCTCTCCGCCCGGATCTGGGCGGGCCGGGCCGACGCCGGCTTCGAGAACCCTTCGGCGACGCTCACCCGCGGCCGCTCCGAAGGCGGCGCCAAGGTGGCGCTGAAGGTCGAGGAAGGCACCCGACTGGTGGCGGAAACCCTGCACAGCGGCGACCTCGCCACCGGCAGCCGGCGAGACGGCGTGCTGGTGGGGGCGGAGCGCATGCTCGACCATAATCTGAAGCTCGAAGCCGGTGTGCGCCGCAGCCAGGAGACCGTCGCCCAGCCCGCCCCCGGCGCCGGCGCCACCACCAGCCTGCGGGTGAAGCTCGGCGCCCCTCTTCCCGACCTGCCGCAGGCCACGGTCTATGCCGAGGCGGAACAGGCCACCGGCGACAGCGACAAGAAACTCCTGGCGGTCGGTGGGGACTACCGCCTTTCCGACCGGAGCCGGATCTACGGCCGCCACGAATTCATCTCCTCCCTCTCCGGCCCCTGGGGGCTGGACGCCAGCCAGCGTCGCAACACCACGGTGCTCGGCGTCGACAGCGAAATCGCCCGCAGCGACAGCTCCGAGACCCGCAGCTTCAGCGAATACCGGGCCCGGGACGCCTTCACCGGCCGCGAGGCGGAAGCCGCCATGGGCCTGAAGAACCGCTGGCAGGCGGCGCCAGGGCTGCGGATCGATGCCGGGGCCGAGCGCATCTCGGCACTGGCCGGCAGCAAGGGGAGCGACGCCACCGCCCTCACCGGCGCCGTCGAGCTGACCCGCTCCCCGGACTGGAAGGCCACCGCCCGCCAGGAATGGCGCACCTCGCCCAGCGCCGACAGTTGGCTGTCCACCCTCGGCCTCGCATGGAAGATCGACCGGGAATGGATCTTCCTCGGCCGCAACATCTACAGCCTCAACCGCAACCATGACGGCGGCGAGCGCCTGCAGGATCGCCTCCAGCTCGGCGTCGCCTACCGGGAGGCCGACACCAACCGCTGGAACGGCCTGGCCCGCTACGAATTCAAGGCCGAGAAGGACGACGCCCTGGATACCAGGCGCCAGGTCCACATCGTCTCCGCCCACGCCAACGTCCAGCCGACCCGGGTCCTGGTGCTGACCGGCCGCTACGCCGGCAAACTGGTGCTGGAAGACAGCGGTGGCCTCGCCGGCCGCAGCACCGCCCACCTGGTTTCCGGCCGCAGCACCTACGACCTGGGCAGCCGCTGGGACGTCGGCGTGCAGGCCAGCGCCCTCTTCTCGGCCGGGGCCGCCAGCAGCCGTACGGCCCTGGGCGCCGAAGTCGGCTACCGGCTGGAGGACAACCTGTGGCTGTCCGTGGGCTACAACGTCTTCGGCTTCCAGGACAGGGACCTGGCCGGCGAGGACAGCACCGAGCGCGGCATCTACCTGCGCCTGCGCTTCAAATTCGATGAAAAGCTCTTCGAGCGGCTGTGAAAGGAAACCCGCCATGAAACATCTCTTCCTCGCCCTCTGCCTCGGTCTCGCCGCCCTCACCGGGGCCCAGGCCGCCTGCACCAGCGGCGCCTGCGTCCACGCCGGACCGCGCCTGCTGTCCGTGGATTCGAGCCGCGGCGCCCTGCTCAACGCCCTCATGGGCGGCCTCCTGGGCAGCAGCGTCAATCTCTCGGTGGCGGACTGGAACGCGCTTGCCCAGGGCAACCTGAACCTCGCCGCCTTTCTCGGCGCCCTCCAGGCCCAGACGGGGGCCGGCAGCCCGGCAGCGGCCCTCGCCGCCTCGGCGAGCCTCGCCCAGATCACCAGCGCCGCCGCCAGCGCCGCCCAGGCCGACGGCAACACCGCCCTGGCGCAAGCCCTGACCCAGACCGCCGGGCAGGTGGGAAGCATCGGCGGTACCGTGCGCGTCGGCGACCTGCTCCAGGTGTCCCTGCCCGACGGCATGCTCGCGGGAGGCCAGGTCAATGCCCTGGAACTCGTCACCGGCTCGGTCCAGCTTTTCAACTACCGCAACCTCGCCACCACACCGACGCCGGTGTCCCTGTCCGGCAGTGTCCTCGGCCTCTCCAGCGTGATCAATTCCGTGGATCTCTACGCCCAGGTGATCGAGCCACCGGCCTATGTCTGCGGCCCCGCCGGCAGCACCTTCCACACCGCCGCCATTCGGGTCAAGCTGAACCTCAACCTCGTGGCCCTGAGCCCCGACGTCTCGGCGCTGACCACCATCCCCGGTATTTCCGGCGCCAGCGCCACCATCTCCCAGCTCCAGCTCTACGTCGAGGTGGCCCGGGCGGACGGGATCATCCAGGCGGTGGATGCCATCGCCAACGCCGTCACCGTCCAGGCGACCCCGGGCGTGGCCGATCTCTATCTGGGGCAGATCGCCGACAGCGTCTTCTTCAACCGCAGCCGCCCCATCGACGCCGCCACCGACCTCGCCTACGCCACCATCGGCACCCTCACCGTCAGCCAGCCCCTGGTCGCCACCACCACCGTCGACATCCAGGCGAAAAGCTGGGCCCGCGGCCAGGCGCCCTTCGCCAGCACCCTGTCCTTCTCCGGCCCCTGGCCGCAGACCCGCACCGCCTCCACCTCGGCCGGCTTCGCCGCGACCCTGGTCAATGACCTGGTCGCCAATCTGCAGCTGCAGCTTGCCCCCAGCCTGGGCGGGACCCTGGATGCGGCGGTGCTGCCGCTGCTGAAGACCGCCGTCGCCGGCAGCCTGACACCGGTCCTGTCCACCCTGCTGACCGGCCTGGTCGATCCTTTGCTGGCCAATCTGGGCGTCCGCCTGGGGGAAGTGGACGTGACGGTGCTGAGCGCCGCCCTCGCCTGCGGCGTGGCCGGCAACGCCTACAGCGACGCCAATCACAACGCCTTGCGGGACGGCGTCGAGGCGGGCTGCGGCCAGGCCCTCTACGCCAAGCTGGTGCCGGCGGCTTCCCCCGCCGGCCCGGCCATCGCCGCCGCCGCGGTGGACCCGGCGAGCGGCGCCTACGCCTTCGCCGCCGCCAGTGCCGGCAGCTACCTGATCGTCCTGGACACCAACGCCACCCTGGCCGACGTGACCCCGGGTCTTCCCGTCGGCTGGCTGGGCACCGAGGCGGCGGCGGGAACGCGGACGGTGACGGTGGTCAATGCCGACCTGGGCGGCCAGAACTTCGGCCTCTACCACGGCAGCCGGGTGGCCGGCACCGTCTTCAAGGACACCGGGAGTGGCGGCGGCATCGCCAACAACGCCCTCCAGGAGGCCGCCGAAACCGGCATCGCAGGGGTGGCGGTGAAGGCCACCGACACCGCCGGCGCCACCGTCTTCGACGTCACCACCAGCGGGGCCGCCGGGGCCTACGTCCTGTGGCTGCCCGCCGGCGCCGCCGGCAGCGTGCGGGTGGTCGAAAGCAATCCCGCCGGCGCCCTCTCCGTCGGCGGCAGCGCCGGCAATACCGGCGGCAGCTACGACCGGCTCCAGGACGCGGTGAGCTTCGCCAACGCCGCCGGCACCGCCTACGCCGGCGTCAATTTCGCCGACGTGCCGGAGAACAGCTTCGCCGGCGACAACCAGCAGACCGCCCAGCCCGGCGCCGTGGTCTTCCATCCCCACGCCTTCGTCGCCGGCAGCGCCGGCCGGCTTACGCTGTCCCTGTCCGGCAGCGCCAGCCCCGCCGCCAGCGGCGGCTGGAGCGGCGTCCTCTACCTGGACGCCAACTGCAACGGCACGGCCGACCCGGGGGAAGCCGTCATCGCCGGCCCCGTCGATCTCACCGCCGACCAGAGGCTGTGCCTGGTGGTGAAGACCTTCGCCCCCGCCAACGCCCCGGTGAACGCCCAGTACGCCCAGACCCTCACGGCCAGCTTCACCTGGGCCAATGCCGGCTTTTCCGCCAGCCAGTCCCGCAGCGACCTGACCGTGGCCGGCCGGGCCGGAGAGGCGGGATTGAAGCTCAGCAAGAGCGTGAACAAGGCCGCCGCCCAGCCCGGCGAAACGGTCACCTACACCATCCGTTACGACAACCTCTCCGCCGGGGCGCTCGCCAACCTGAAGATCCACGACGCCACCCCGGCCTACACCGTCTTCGCCGCAGCCCAGTGCGGCGCCACGCCCGCCGGCGCCACCTGCCAGGTCAGCCAGCAGCCCGCCATCGGCGTCGCCGGCGGCCTGGAGTGGGGCTTCACCGGCATCCTCGAAGCCGGCGCCGGCGGCACTGTCGCCTTCAGCGTCACCGTCCGGTAGGTCCCTGCAACCCTTTCCCGGGAGTCAACCTGCCCGACATCCAGCGACCGATCGCGCCCGGCAAGTGCGCCGATCTGGCGATGTACCGCACCGATACCCTGAGCATGGCCGGTGGCGCCGTGCACGACCCCGTGGGCGCGCTCATGCTCTGCGCCAGCGAGAACGCCGACTACACGGTGGTCAACGGCAAGGTGGTGGTGCGCCAGGGTGAGCTGACCACGGTGGACACGGGCGCGCTGATCGAACGCCAGAACACCCTGGCCTGGCAGCTCGCGCAGCAGGCCGGCACGCGCTGATCGATTCCTCGTATCCGTTCGCCCTGAACCCTTCGGCTCAGCTCAGGACCGGCCTGTCGAAGGGCTCTCGCGCTCCAGGCTTCGACAAGCTCAGCCCGAACGGACTTAAACCTGCGGTCCGAAGCGCAGCAGCTGCGCCGCCACCGCCACCGCAATCACCTCGGGCTGTTTACCCGCGATGCCCGGCACGCCGATGGGGCTGGTCACCCGCGCAAAGTCCGCCTCGCCAAAACCCCGCGCCTCCAGCCGATGCCGGAAGGTGGCCCACTTGCTCTTGCTGCCGATCAGGCCGATATAAGGTAGATCATCCTGCTCACGCGCGCGCTGCAGGCACNATGATGAGTACGGTCGAGCCCGGGGTGATGTCGGCCACGGCCGCCTGCACCGGGTCCGAATGCTCGCAGCGGATGTTCGGTGGTGTGTCCGCGGGAAAGATCTCGTCGCGGCTGTCGATCCAGTGCAGGGCAAAGGGCAGGTGCGCAAGCTGGCGGGCTATGGCCTGGCCCACATGGCCGCCGCCAAACAGGGCCACGGGGGTGGTCGGTGCCTGCAGGCGCTGCGTCAGGCCGGCCGCATCCTGCGGGCCCAGCAACTCGTAACGCAGAAACACCACACCACCACAGCACTGGCCCAGGCTGGGGCCCAAGGCCACGCGTAGGGGGTCGGCGGGGACGGCGGCACCCGTAAGCATGGTCCGGGCCTGGGCGATGGCGTCGAATTCCAGATGGCCGCCGCCGATGGAGCCGATCACCTGGGTGTGCAGTACGGCCATCCAGGCGCCGGTCTCGCGCGGAGTCGAGCCTTGCGTTTGAACCACACGCACCAGCACGGCGGACTCAAGGGCCAGGGCCTGCTGCAGTCCGGTGAACGCCTGTTTCACGTGCCCAGACGTCTGGCGGTGGCGAGCACTTCTTGAGCAACGTAGACCTGCGTTTCGTCCCGGTCGTAGGCCGCCACACGTTTCTCGATTTCACGTTGCCACTCGGTTTCGATTTCAGGGGGAGGGGTGGCGTGCGGCGATTCGAGCAGCACCTCGGCCAGCCGGGCACGCTCGTCAGGCGCCAGTGCGCGCGCTGGTTGCTCCAGGGTGGTCAGCAGGGTGGACATGGTGGCGGCTCCGTGGTTGCTGGCGAACGATTCTACGCATCGGTACGGGGTTTAGGTAGTGTGAGGGTCGCTGCGGATTCAACGCGAAGCAGGCTCTGCGCGGCAAAAGACAAGACCAGACTCTGGCGCGTGCTAGTCGGAATGTCCTTTTGCCAGCGAACGAAGGTGATTTGTGATGGAGAGCCTCTGCTGTTGCGCACGCGGATAGAGAGTCCGAAGCATCGCAAGTTGCTCTTCCTGAAATTGCCGATAGAGACTTACAGCATTCGATAAAACGTTCGAATACCGCGCAAGATTCTCGGCGGACGGAGTGTCCAAACTTACGCGCTTTGCCTCTACATAGATTTTCTCAAATTCAAATGTGACGCGTTGAGCATGCTGTGCAAATTTCAGCGTCTCAATCATCAACTCGCTATGTTGAGTCAGAATTTCAGCGTTAGGGAAGGTCTGAACAAGTCATAAAACCGCCACGCACAGCCCGATGCGCAAGGCGAACACGACGCGCAGGAGCAGATCGTAGCCGCCCGAAGGAGGTTTGCGGCGCAATCTGCGCCCCTTTCGC